>CAITDX010000055.1 GCA_903891335.1 uncultured bacterium | reverse complement strand
TATAATAAATCTATGCGCAAATACTTCTGGTGGTGGCTTGGGTTTTTTAGTTTTGCTCTAATTTTTTACGCGGACGGTTTTCGGCATTTTTTCTATCAAGACGACCTGTTTCATTTCCATATTTCTGAAGTCAGACACTGGTCAGACATTCTGACCTTCTTCAACCCCATCAATAAATATGGCTACCAAATCTACCGCCCACTTGGCACACAAGTAGTGTTTTGGCTAATGCAAAGTATGTTTGGCCTCAATCACACTGTTTTTCATCTGTTTATTTTATTATTGCTGAGTGCCAATACCACCTTACTCTATGGACTACTAAGGTTAAAAATCAGCCGTTTGGCAGCAATCTTACTGAGTTTGTTTTACTTGACTCATCATCAAAACATTGGTGTTGTCTATTTTCTCTCAGTGGTGCAACTTTCGCTGGCGCTTTTTTTCACCCTCATTTCACTCCATCTACTTCGTCGACAACGATCGGGATGGCAATGGCAAACATATTTACTTTATGTAGCTACCCTATTGAGTCAGGAAATTGCGCTGCTTAATGCTTTGATTTTGCCACTCTTACTTTATGCCAAATCTCCCTCATTACTACGACAGCAGTGGCGCTACGCCACCACGCTAATTATCACTATGCTTGCCTATTTAGGCATGCGCTTCTATTTCATCAATCATCAAATCTTCAGCGACAATACTCACTACGTAATTTCCTTACATCCAGCTGATTTACTCAATAATTTAGTCTGGTATGGACTCTGGTTTTTGTCGGTACCTGAATATGTGATCAATTTTGTGGGTTCTGGCTTGCGGCCACTCCCGCCCCTTTTTGGTCAATATGCCCGAGAAAGTTGGTTGACTCTGAGCATCCTCACGACCAGTTTGGTTGCTATTTTGGTCATCGCCGCTCGCCATTTTTGGTCGAAGTTCTGGCAGCATATTTGGTATCCCATTTGTTTTGTACTGTCACTTGGACCAGTGCTGGTGTTTCCTTGGCATAAGTATGTCTATCACTTGCCGATTGCCAGCGTCTTTCTGGTGCTGTGGCTAGGATGGTTTATTGCTTTGCTTGAAAAACAAAATTCACTCTGGTCTAAACGGATTTTGCCCACTCTCCTCATCATTCTTCTTGTCGGTGGCATTAGCACCAATTTCATCGATCGCGAACATAGTTACAACTACCAACGCGGAGCATTGTCAGCCAAAATGCTGCGCATGATCGACTGGAGCAAATTAAGCACTGGTTCGCCTCAGATTTTGGTCAAAAATGATCCCAATTTCCAGGTTTTTTCAAACGATTGGGGCAACACTAGCTCTCAGGCTAAAATTATTCTCAAAGACGACTTATTTTTCAAGCTCATGAGTGGCAATGATGATGTGCGCGTCCGCTATGAAGATGATTTGCTGAAGGAAGAGAATGGTGGGTTTGATGTCGAACAATTTGACTTAATACTAACTGCGCCGGCGCGGTAAAAAATGTAGATGTTACAATAAAACCCTATGCTCGATCTTTTAGCTGCCAGTCCTCTTGCCTTTGTTATTTTCCTGGGAGGTCTTTTGCTCTCGATTGCCATCCATGAATTCGCTCACTGCTTCGTCACCGATCGTCTTGGCGATCCCACTCCCAGAATCAAGGGTCGTCTCACCCTCAATCCCCTCGCTCACCTAGATCCACTGGGCACCTTGGCAATTGTCCTGACTGGCTTTGGTTGGGGTAAACCCGCTCCCTATGATCCATACAATCTCAAGGAGCCTGTGCGCGACGCCGCTCTGATCGCCGCCGCCGGTCCTGCTAGCAACCTACTCATTGCCACGCTGTTGTCGATGATTATCAAGCTGGGAATTGGTGGAGAGTTTGTGGCCCTGTTTTCTATCCAGCTGATTTTTATCAACGTCGCACTAGCACTCTTTAATCTTATTCCTATCTACCCACTGGATGGTAGTAAAATTTTACGCGCACTTTTACCCGCGCAAGCAAGCCTGGAATACGAGGACGTGATGGAGCGCTATGGCACTATCATCCTGATGATGCTAATTTTCCCCTGGGTTGGTGGACGTAGTGCTGCAAGCGCACTTCTGAGTCCCATTATCGATGTAGTGATACAAATGTTTGTCTAAACCGTTGTGGTGGACAGCGCACTAAAGCTTGAGAAATTCACCTTTTTGCAACCAACCATATTCGAGCGTTTCTGGATAATTTTGAGTGTTTAAAGGAAGCGGCAGTTGCTTTAGTCCAGTATAGAGTTGCTGAAGGGGATCACCGTGACTACATACTATCACTGTTTCTTGATCTGGGAGCGTAGTAAGCACTTCTTGGTAAAAAGCAAGCATACGCTGACGGATGTCAGTCAGAGTTTCACCACCTAAGCCCGCCTGATGAGCAAAAAAATGACCCCACTCTTCTCTCACCCAGTATCCTTGGTAGGCTGAAAGCGTCTCAAGCAAGCGTTGATCGTAAACGATGGGAATGCGATCATCAGCAATTATTGTCGCTGTCTGTTGGCAGCGGAGGACCGCACTACTATAAATTCGCGCAATTTTTTCTTTGGCAAAAAATAGTCGCAATTGCTCTGCCCGAGCCAAGCCTTTTGCGGACAGCGGCACCGGCAAGCGACCGGGTGATATCCCTCGGGGATTATCATAGTCACAGTGACGAAGGAGATAGATGGTAGGCATAGTTAGGCAATCTCCTCCACTCTGCCTCCACCCAAACCAACAAAACGAGCCTTGGTCAACTTATGAATCTCCAGAGGAATTTTCTGATCGTCAGTCGTCAGCTTGGCTCGCAAATTAGCATACTGAGGACTTACGGCAACTATCTGGAAAGGCCGCGTGAGGTTGACGAAGAGCTGCCTTTTGATTTTTTGTAGTCCTTCAGATCTTTGCGCTTCACTAAGCTTTGGGTTTTCTTTATTGCGATGGTGGATAGCCAGTAGATCGTCAAAACAGGTTTGAAATTGTTGAAAATTAGCCTGTATAAGCGAGCGATACAAAAAGCGTGCACTCACCACCATTAGCCGATCTGGATTGTATTCTTCTGAT
Organism: uncultured bacterium; assembly: GCA_903891335.1. Lineage (GTDB taxonomy): Bacteria > Patescibacteriota > Microgenomatia > UBA1400 > PJMF01 > UBA1364. The sequence continues at coordinate 5,521 of CAITDX010000055.1, read as the reverse complement.
TCGGGACCAAATAAGCGCATAAAATCATCGTATGCTGCCTGCGCTTGCTCATAAGGAGCCTCTTCTGTCAGAAACACCAATGCCGCTGATTCTTTAGGGTTGGCCTCAGCAATTTTGAATAGTAATTCGCGCAAACCACCACTTAGTTTTTTTACTGCCGCATCATCAAAAATTTTATCAAGTAACAATGTAAGGTGAAAAACGTCACGCAAGGCTTCAATCTGAGCAGACTTAGTTGCATAGACTGGTTGCCAGAAATCACCACGCTTACTTGCTTCCATTTCTGAGTCGGCAAGTGGATAGTGATCATTAGCAGTTTGCAAGGCAATCAGTAAATCCTGTTTGAGATTTTGCAGACCAGCTGATTCTTTGCTGACAAGACTTTCAACTGCTTGCAGCGGCTGCTCGCCCTTTTTAACTGCTGCCGCACCAAGCACTAATGCTTGTCGCGCCCATTCACCGTGGAGAATGGCTGTATCTCGATCAGTAAAATCATGATGGTTAATCTGCTGTAATTCTGTCGTTGCAACAACCGCTGCACCATGAGAGTCGCCGCGTAAGTGGCGCTGGTAATTTTCGTTAAGAAGTTGAGAAGACTTCTCTTTTTTATTTTCAAACAGCATGGAGATATCTATTCTTAAGAGTTCTTTTCTATTACCTCACGTGCTGCTTTTAATTCCTCAGTATAGGAACCAACCAATGATTGACCGCGATCGATTGCTGCCATCAATTTTTGGTGAGCCTCAGAAGTTATCGTTAGTTTTTTTTCTCGACGAGTACTCAAAAATGCACTTGCTGCTTCAACCACCTCATGAAGACCTGCGTCAACACGACCATAATGATTTGCAGCCATAAGTGCTCTGAGTTTTTGTTCTCCTAAGTTTGACATGCTGATTTCTGTGGGAAAAGAAAGTGTTTCGTTCATATGCAATTATTATAAACCTATTTAAGACTAATTAAAATCTAACGTTACAAAGCTTTATTACTAAGTCTTCAATAACTCTTTAGCAAATTTCTCCTGAGAGTATCCTTGATCATAAATTAAATAACTTGCTGCCATCTGTACTAATTGATAATTGCGACGATCAAAAGAATCATCTTCTTGATTTACGTGAAAATATGGTTCATTTGGAAATAAGTCAGTTAAAATCTTTGAGGAATTTTCAACCAAATGATGTAATTCATTTGCTAACCATAAATTAACTGATGAGGGAAAGCCGACCTTGCTTTTTCTCTCAACAATAACTGGCGGCAACACTTCTTTGGTGGCACTCCTCAAGATATGCTTAAGGCTTAGGACATTATCTGGGGTATGGTGGACCTTGTATCGAGTTGGTATTTTCAAACCAAACTCAACCAATCGGTGATCAAGAAATGGACTACGACTCTCAATTCCAAAACGCATGTTGAGATGATCATCCATCTTCAATAGCGGAGGCAAAGTGATTAGATTGTCAGTCAGAGCAATTGCAGTAGCAACATCATGAGTATTGAAAACCTCGGTCATCACTGGTTTAAGCAACGATGAATCATGCAACTTACTTCTATTGATTAGCGCTGCATACTTATCTAGGGGCTGAGCATGGGCTTGTTTCAACTTTCTCAACATTGGTTTATAAGCAGACAAACCACTTTTTTTTAATGAAAAATGCGTATCCATTGCCAAAGCGTGTCGTACGTATCCAGCAAAAAACTCATCTGCACCAATTCCAGACAAAACTACTCGTAATCCTCTTTCCTGAAGTGTTTTAGCGAGCAAGTATTGTGAAAACGCAGCCACTGAAGTCGTGGGTGATCCTAGCGAATGTATTAAATCAAATAAATGATGCATAAACTGTTCATGAGCTGCGCCAACTTTTAGATAGCCATTCGCATTTTTACCAACTGCTGCAGCCACCGCGTCTGCATATTCTGACTCATCGTACTGCTCGCCTGCTCCAGCTATAAAGGTAAGCAATAAATCTGGTCGACTCAGCAAAGCGATAATGCTCGAATCAAGACCTCCACTAATATACGCCGCATGATCATGATCTCGCGGAATGCGCATCTGAATTGCTTCACGCAAAAGCAATTGTAAAAAAACCACAGCATCTTTAAAGCTAAAAGGTAGTTGACTCAGATCTGGATTATAGTAACGAACCTTAACCATCTTCTTAGTTAATCGATCAATCTGCAAATAATGACCTGATTCAAGTTCAAAAATATCTTCAAAAAAAGTTTGCGGAGCTTGAGCTGATTCTGTATGAAAATACAAGTCTGGTACTTGTAGTCGCAATTTTCTTACTTCGGCTAAAGCCTTGATTTCTGATGCAAAAAAAAGTTGTCCACTGACAATGGTATAGAATAAAGGCTTCTCACCAAATCTATCTCTGACTAAAAAAACATCTCTTTCATTGGCAAAACAAAAGGCAAACATGCCGTTGAGATCATTGAGTCGAGAAACTCCATGTTCTCTGAGAAAGTGGAATAAATTGCGTGTATCTGAATCACTTGCTTTTCTTCCTTGTCCCAAATCAAGCGATTGATGATTGTAAATTTCACCGTTGAAAACAAGCTGACAATTATTTTCATTAACTGGCTGAGTGCCCTCATCTAAACCAACAATAGCAAGCCTTGTATTCCCCATGACAAAATCTTGGTCGATATACAGACCCTGCTGATCTGGACCACGATGTAAAATTCTTGACAATGCTTTCTGATTTACTGACTCTAACCACCGCTTGTCAATGGGTTGGTGATCAATTGCAATTGATCCTTCGATACCACACATGTGGTGATTATATCAAAAGACATCAGATAGCTTTATGAAATTGCCTTGCTATTGATCATTACCCTCATTCATATTGAAAATATTAAAGACTTTTGAGTTTGGTTTCCAGATCTTTTAATTGACCTTGAACTAAGTCCAGATCATTTCTAATTGCTCCCTCTCTATGAATAGATTGCCAAATTTGATATTCGCTAGATGGCAGACCTTCATCATTTGGCCTAATTGCCAAGTGAGGATATTTTTCTTTCAGGGATAAAACTTTTTTCAAATCTCTTCTTAAGACTATTATTCTGTCTCTAGCATTTGTAATTTGATTTTTCAAAGCAATTTGAGTTAATTCTTTCATTTTTTCTGGTGAAAAATCAAATTGCCCCTCTTCTTTAGCTTTTATCATCAAAGGATGATAACACTTTGAGTTACACTCATTTACTTCAAATTAATAACAACAAATTATAATGGACTTTGAGAGCAATTATGCCAAAACTTTGCAGGGCGGGAAGGAATCTGAGCTTGCTCGCTGCGAAGGAATAACTACGCTACTGCTTCGTTATTTTTCCTTCTCCACTGCGCTTCCTCATATAATTGAGAGCATAATGCGCCTCGCTTTAATATTCCATGGAAGCTCGTGTGCATTATTAAGCTCAATTATCGAACCTAAATTGCCTCTCTGCTTCTTCACCACAACTCTAATAAAAAAATCTCGCGCTGCGAGACTTTTTTATTAGAGCAGGGCGGGAAGGAATCGAACCCTCATTAGCGGTTTTGGAGACCGCGGTCCTACCGTTGAACGACCGCCCTATGTGAATGAAACACTGCTTCAACTCTGGTGATTTTATACTAAACCAACAGAAAAATCACCATAGAACTCCACCTCCAAAACCTGCTACACTAGTTCTCACTATGCCTACTCAAGACATTGCCCGCGACCTGCGCAGTATTTACCAAAAAGACCGTGAACTTCTCACTAAAACCAAACTCCCCATCATGACTGTCTCGGCTTCTTTCAAAGAAGACCTCAAGGGTTTGCATAAACAAAAGGAAACCGACAAAAACACCGACATCGTCCTCTCGCGAGCTCATTACTCGATGGCAATGGGCATCGCTATCCAAGCCTGGGGCAAAAAAATTGATCCTCGCCAAGCTTGGCTCGTCGATAGCACCAACTACGTCAGTCTGCAGGCAGAAAAAGGAGTGGCGCTAACTCACCTCATTGGCAAAACTATTGCCCGCTGGCCCATTCTTAAAACACTCAAAGATCTGGTCGACAAGTTTGGCCGCTCCAAAATGCCTATTCTCGACAACGTCACTCCCCCCACCCTCTATCTCGGTGGCGCCGTCACTCAGCCCATTCTCTCGATGCACATCGTGGTAGGCAACATCTTGGCTGCTGAAGGCAAGACAGTCCTACAAATGATTACTGACCCTCATGTCCGCCCTGATTATCTCGACAACGCTCACCTAGCCAACATGCGGTTTTTGGTTTTTGATGAAGCCACCAAAGCAGCATTTTTTGCCGTTGCCAAAAAAATTGGTAAAAAAATCCCAGCTGACCAAATCAAAGACAAAGTAATTGTCACCGGACCTCCCATTGACCCACGCATCACTGCCATCAATCAAGAGAAACCCATCTGGAAAAATGACCGTGAACTCCGCATCCTCCTCACCACTGGCGGTCTTGGCACCAACAAACCAGAGATCAAAGCCGTGCTGGAGCAACTCTTGCCAGAACTTGCCAAACAAGAGCAAGAGCAGACTAGTCAGCTACCCACTGCACAACTGGTTTTTTACGCTGGCACTCACGCTGACCACCGTGACATGGCTTTGGAAATTGCTAGCAAGCACCAAATCAAAACCGAAATCATCAGCCCCAAAGATCCCGCTGCCTTCCGCATTGGTGAACAAATAAAGTATCCAAAAATTGAAGAAAAGAAAGCTAAATTCACTATTATCTATCATCCACAAATTGTTGATGCCAATGAGCTACTCATCCATGAGGGCTTAACTTGGGCCGACTTGGTCATCAGTAAACCCTCGGGAGATATGGCCTATGATGCGGTTGCTGCTGGCGCTGCCCTCCTCACTCTTCAAGAATGGGGCGAGTGGGAACACAATGTCCGCGCATTTTTTGAACAAAATGCCATCAGCCAAAAGGCTCAAATCGACGCCATCGTCAATCAAATCAGCGAAATCACTAGAGAAGTGGCTGCCACCGCCAAAATCAGTCAACTGAAAAGCACACCAGTGCCTGCTCTCCAAGTCAAAACTAATTACGGCACCAATTGGCTCAGTCAAGCCATGCAAAAAGCCAAGAAACTAGACAAGATTTTCTATCAGGGCGCGAAGAATATCATTGCCGCTTGCCAGAAATAAAGCAAAGCGCATCTCTACTGGAGAGCGATTAAAAGGAAAAAGCAGCTTCGCAAAAAAGCTTACTTTAATTTCTTCATCAATTTGTGAGGAGTGTGTTTCTTGCAGACTTTGCAGTACTTACTCAAAGGAAAACTACCCTCACCTGAGGTTTGCTTCTTGAGGGTTTCGTTGTTTTTGTTGTATTCGCTCACATAACCGAAAGCGTTACATACACTACATTGTAAACCAATTGCTTGTCTGGGACCTTTTTTCTTACTTGCCATAGATTTGGTATTTTAACACATTTTTTAATTAATTTAAGCAGGATCACTGCTTTGTGTTTTGAGCCACCCCCGGGAATCGAACCCGGAACCTCCTGTTTACAAAACAGGTGCTCTAACC
>CAITDX010000054.1 GCA_903891335.1 uncultured bacterium | reverse complement strand
GGATTAAGCCTCAGCGATGCAACGAAACAGATCTACCAATTTCCAGACGAATTTATAGCTAATCAAGAGTACTTGGTAGCAGAGGTCACTGGCCTCAACAATGACCAAGATAGTGTCATCCTCAAAGATGCGTCCGGCATAAACATTGATAGTTTTAGTTATACAAGCACGCAAAAAGGACTCAGTTGGTCGAGAATTTCTGAGCAACAGTTTGTTCTCAATCAACCCAGCAAAGGACTTCAAAATCCATCACCCACTCCGAGTCCTAGTCCGAGTCTTGATCCAAGTTCAATACCGATTTCACCAACTCCCAACCTCACCATCACAATTTCACTGACACCAACTCAAAATCAGCCAATAAACTCTTCACCTCCACAACCAAATAAACAACAGAGTCATCAAGTCACAAAAAAACCAGACTGGGTTAAAACTTATCCCATCCAACAAATGCAACTACGAGCAACAAATAAGCACGTAGCTGAATTTGCGAGTCGCTTAGTCATACTTGGCGATAGACAGGGACAGAGAGATCTGCAAAATGCTATAATGGGCAGTTTACTGCTACTCGTCAGCGGTGCACTTCTGCTCTATGGCAAAATCAAAAGCACAAAAAAACACCCTTAACGACTACCTTGTTGCCTATACTCCTGCATTCATTTGGGCACTAGGTATTTTTTTACTCTCAGCGCAAGAAGTTCTACCTGGATTCACCGTTTCTGTCTATGATTTTATTTTTAAAAAAAGTGCCCACATGTTTGTATATGCCGTGCTTTATTGGCTCCTTAGCCGAGCATATCAACATACCACACCCCAGGCTAATCAAGCTCAAAAAGCACTTGTTCCACTATTAATGGTTTTGCTGTATGCCATTACCGATGAACTCCATCAAGGCAGTGTGCCTGGCAGATATCCTACCGCCCGTGATGTTGGATACGACTTATTGGGCGCCACAACTGTATTGCTGCATCAATTAAAATTGATCTAACTACCGCTTGACTTAATTTCCTAAACTAGTAGACTTTGACATAGTAGTTACTAAGTAGTAGAAAGGCTCATATGACTAAATCAGACATGATTAACGTCGTTGCCAAAAAAGCACACCTCACCAAAAAAGCTGCCACTGAAGCAGTTGAATCAATGTTTGAGGAAATTATTCGCAGTTTGAAAAAAGGTGACAAAGTAGTACTCTCAGGCTTTGGAACTTTTTATGTGAGTAAAGTTAAAGACAAACATGTTGAGCCTTTTGGTGATAAAGCCAAGCGTCAAGTTGTCAAAGGTCACAAAGTGGTTAACTTCCGCGTTGGCAAACCTTTGAAAAAAGAGGTTTGGTAGGCAACTGAAGCTTTCCAATTTAATTAAAACAGAAGCACTCTCTCAAGAAAATTAATTCTTGGGGGAGTGTTTTTTTTACACATTTATTTCGAAAGAGGTGATTTTTTTATTTTTTTCTCACCAAGCTTTAAATAAGTTCCGCCATTCGATTCTTCAGGAAAAACAGACATAATGTGACCCATCATGACGTAAGCTCCCACCACAGACACGCCGAAACTATCAACTCTAACGATTACTTTCTTACCAAATCGCGCACTCTCAACTCCAACCACACTACTTGCACGACCCATACGATGTAAGGCATATTGTCGTTCAACATGTTTTTTAATTTTAGAAATATCTCCAGAAGATACATGAGGAGGAAAAAGAGTGCCTCTATTTTCAATGACCGAACCATCCTTTTTCAAAAAATTTTGACCACTATCCTGATGTCTAGTTGCCTCATGAGTAGCTAGTTTTCCATCTGACTCACGAGCACCGCGTTTGGATAAAAGAGGCAAACTCTTCCAAAATTCCCTTGGCATACATAGGTCAAATAATCAACTAACGCTTTGGAGACTGACGCTTGCGGCGAGCTTTACCACCCATACCCATTTTGCGGGTTTCTTTCATACGATCATCACGAGTCAACAAACCAGCTGGCTTGAGAAAAGTACGAAACTCAGGGTTAAATGCTACGAGAGCCTTAGCAATACCATTAGTCAATGCATCCAATTGTGCATTAATGCCTGAACCAGAAACCTTGGCACTAACGGCAAATTTTCCCTTACTACCAGTCAATTCAAAAGGTTTCATGTAAAGCGCAGGAGCATTACGCAAAGAGGTAAAATACTCTGATACGAGTGCATCATTAACCACGAAATCACCCTGACCCTCATAAATACGAACTCGAGCAGTTGCTACCTTACGGCGACCGACTGCCTCAACGTATTTAGTCTTGGGTAATTTAAAGTTTTTATCGGCACTCATGCCGGTCTTTGGCTTAGCAGTGACAGTGATCACTTTTTTGACCACTTTCTTTGCCTTAGCATTTTTCTTGTTCATTCGTATTGCCATATTAATTTGCCTTTATCATTCCTTGATAAGGATTCTCGCTACCCACCACCACTTTGAGGCGATTTAAGCGCTCATCACGCAAGCGATTTTTGGGTAACATGTTTCTAACTGCATGTTTGATCAATTTCTCTGGGTTTTTGGCAAGCAATTCACTAAAACTTCGTTGCTTCAAACCACCAGGAAAACCACTGTGGCTCGAATAGAGTTTTTGTGTCGCTTTGTTGCCCGTCACCTCAACTTTATCTGCGTTTAATAAAACGACATAGTCACCACCATCAACATTGGGAGTATAGGTAGGCTTGTCTTTGCCAATTAACTTAGTAGCAATATCAGTAGCCAAATGACCAAGCACTTTGCCAGTTGCATCAATTACCAACCAGTTGCGCTCTACCGCTTCTTTCTTCTGCATGAAGGTTTTAAATTTCTGAAACATTATTTGGTCTCCTCTGTAGTGCTTTTCTTCTTCGCAGCTTTTGCAGCTGGCTTTTTGGCGGTGGCTGGTTTCTTAGCTGCAGCTGGTTTTTTTGTAACCACTTCAGCTTTCTTTACCTCAGCTTTTATCTCCTTGGTTTTTTGAGCAGTTTTGGCTTCAGTTGTAACCACAGGCTTAGCTGGCTTCAAGGAACCAAGCTTGAGCTCACCTAACAACAAAGATAGCTTGTAAACAACAGTGTTATCACCACGGCGAGCGGCTAACTTCTCGACAGTGGAAAAACCTGACTGGCGATTCGCAACTGCTGGGCTAATTTTATCAACCAAGGCGTTGACGACATCACGGCGACCAAAAAAAGCATGGAGGTCGCGGCGAGCGGCCAAAGTACCTTGCTTAGCCTTGGTAATAAGTTTATCAGCTAGACGACGAACTTCCTTGACTCGACTTTCACTGGTTTTGATTTCACCATGAGTAAAAAGATCGCGCAGCAAGTTCTTAAGTAAGGCCTTGCGACTCTTCGCATCTCGGTTGAAATGTTTCGCTTTAACTCGATGTTTCATAGATACTTTAGTTAGTTAAAACCACTCCTTTTTTACTGAGGGCTTCTTCGATCAAATCGATGCTCTTGCCACCCAAATTCTTAACTCTAGAAATTTCATCTTTTGGAGCTCTCACCAGATCAGCTACGGTTTCAAAACCACCCTTGCGCAAAGCATTAGCGATTCTGGTAGGTAGATCCAATTCTTCAACTGTGAGCTTCATGGTCTCAACCTCTTCAGGACTCAAGTTGACGAGCTCTTCCTTGACTTCCTTAACCACTGGATTAACCACTTGTGAGAATTGCTTGATCAAAATCTCAGCAGCTTGTTTAACTGCATCAAGAGGAGAAATAGTGCCATCAGTCACAATATCGAAAACAATTTTATCGAAGTCAGTGCGACGACCAACTCGAGTAGCTTCGACTTTGTAAGAAACTTTGATAACTGGAGAAAACAAAGCATCAACGGCCATTTGTCCAACTGCTTCAGTTTCGATTTCACTAGCCAATTGATAGCCAACTCCAGACTCGACTACCATCTCAATAGCGAGATTTTTGCCCTTGGCTAAAGTGGCAATGTAAAGGTCTTTGTTGACCACTTCAAAACCAGCTTCGCATTCGATATCAGCTGCAGTCACTTCCTTGGCGCCTTTGACATTGAGACGCAAAACACCAGCTTCTTGACTATCAGCTTTGATGCGCACTTGCTTGAGATTCAAAATCAATTCAACCACATCCTCAGTCATACCCTCAAAAGAAGTAAACTGATGGGTCACTCCATCAATAGTGACCTTGGTGATGGCAGTACCTGGCAATGAGCTAAGCAGCACGCGGCGCAAAGCATTACCAAGAGTGTGGCCATAACCACTCTCCAATGGCTCGAGCACTACAGTAGAACGAGCACCATTTTCTTGAACTTCCACCACACTAAAATTTGGGTTTAAAGCGGCGGTGTTTGACATTTTCATATATTCCTTTGTTTCATCTCCCTCAGTTTGAGGAATCCGTTTCTGTAATTTTTTACTAATTAGTATTGATTAACGATTGTAATACTCAACGATTAGTTGTTCGTCGATTTTTTCAGTAATATCGGCACGATCGGGTAATTTAGCAACTTTAGCAGCACCATTTTTGGCTTCCAACCAAGCTGGTACAGCTGCTTCTGCCTTCATACTCGCTGCCACAACAGGCACTTTGGCAGTTTTGGCCTTCATTGTGATCACATCACCAACTTTAACTTGGTAAGAAGGAATATTCATCTTCTTGCCATTAATAGTGAAGTGACTGTGGTTGACCAACTGGCGAGCGGCGGCCCGAGTCGGAGCCCAACCTAAGCGATAAACGACATTATCCATGCGACGCTCTAAGAAACTCAACATCGCAGTACCGGTAGCAGCAGGATTCTTACTAGCTTCCTCATAGGTAGCGCGAAGCTGCTTCTCTAGAACTCCATAAATATACTTGAGTTTTTGCTTCTCCTTGAGTTGAATGCCAAAGTTAGATAACTTACGGCGACCCTTGGCACCATGTTGGCCAGGGCGATTGGCAAGGCGGCGAGCGGTCTTCAAGGCGTTAGTCTTGAGACCCAAATCTTCACCAATTTGTCTTTGTAATCTTTGTTTTGGACCAATATATCTTGCCATATTAGTGTCTAGCCTTTCTTGGTCTGGTGCCATTATGAGGCACTGGAGTCAGATCGGCGATCATTGAAACTTTAATACCTTGCGCACGAAGCACGCGGAGGGCGACATCGCGACCAGGACCTGGTCCCTTGATGAAGACATCCATTTTGCTCATGCCATAATTCTTAGCTTTGTTGATTGCATTTTCCAAAGCCACAGTCGCAGCATAAGGAGTTGACTTGCGAGAACCGGAAAAACCGGCTTCACCAGTACTTGACCAGCAGAGAACTCCGCCTTGCTCGTCGGTGATACTTACTAAGGTGTTGTTAAAAGTGGCACTCACATATAATCGTCCAGAAGGAACGACGCGAGTGGCTTTTTTGGTTTGGGTTTTCTTAATTTGTTTAGCCATAGTATGTCTTATTTAGCTGCCTTTGCTGCGTCAATCTTGGCTGCTGCCTCCTTAGTCAAAGCACCGATGGTTCGTTTGGCTCCACGCTTGGTACGAGCATTAGAACGAGTGCGTTGGCCACGAGTGGGCAATCCAGCAATGTGACGTAAACCTCTGTAGGTATGGATGCGCTTAAGTCGAGAGATATTATCATTAATGTCGCGGCGCAGGTCACCTTCAATCATAATTTGATCGAGAGCAGCCTGGATGCGATTAATTTCTTCGGAACTTAATTCATTGGCACGCTTGTCTGGATTAATTTTGGTTTGACGAACAATGTCATTGGCAATTTTAGGGCCGACACCAAAAATATAGCGCAAAGCGTAGGGAACT
>CAITDX010000053.1 GCA_903891335.1 uncultured bacterium | reverse complement strand
GACCTTGCTGACTTGACTGGTCCCTACACCGGCTTCATTTTTGCTGCCTCTACCTGGGACGATGGTCTCCCTGAGGTTGATTTTAATGATTTTATCGAGCGGATTAGCACCAGTAAACCCAGTTTAGCTGGTAAAAAAATCGCCGTGCTTGGCTGTGGAGATAGCAACTACGTTCATTTCTGCCAAGCTACTGACACCATGGAAGACCTTTTCATCAAAGAAATGGGTGGACAGAAGATAATTGACACCCTGCGCATCGACGGCTACCCCGACATGGAAGAAAACCAAGCTGCCGTGCAAACTTGGGCAGAAAAACTAGCTGATCTAATCGACTAGTCAGTCCGTAACGTCAAACGCTCATCTAAAGAGATTTCTTGACTTTATCCTGAATTTTGCGAACTTGTGCGGACGCTTGTTTGGCCATTTTCTTGGCAAAAGCCTCAGGATTTTTTTTAGCTTCACTGGCTAATTTCTGAACTTGCGCCTTGCCTTTAGCAACAACCTTGGCTGCTTTTTCGCGGTTTTTCTTGTCTGAAAAAAAGACTGCAGCTGCTCCAGCTACGGCACCTACTAACATGGGGAAGACACCACTTTTTTTGGACATATACCTTCAGTATAACACATCTGATTGATTAACAAAGACACTTGAGAGATAATGTCCACCTATGCAAAAACTCACCAAAATCGTTGCCACTATTGGTCCAGCCACCGAAACCGAGGAAACACTCGAGGCTCTTATTAATGCCGGCATGAACGTCGCCCGTTTCAATACCAAGCACGGCACTCCTGACTGGCACCTCGAGAGAATTCATCGCGTCAAAGCTGTAGCCAAAAGACTTGGCAAGGCAGTAGGTGTTTTGCTTGACCTGCAGGGTCCAGAAATTCGCATCAACACCAAAGACGGTGCTGCATTTGAAGTCAAAGAAGGCGAGCTCATCAAATTTACTAGTGAAAAACCTGATGAAAAAGAAATGAATATCCCTGATAACGTGGTAGCCGCACTCCAAGTTGGTGACACCGTATCCATCGACGACGGCGTCTGTGAATTCACGATCGTAGAGAAAGATGCCACTAGTCTGACCGTCAAAGTCATGGGCGATTACATCATCAAGCACCGCAAAACCATGAACACCCCTGGTGTCGTCATCGACATGCCTTCCTTGATCGAAAATGACTTAGTGCAACTTGATAACATGACTGATGATGATATTGATTTTGTCGGCCTATCATTTGTGCGCGACACCAAAGACATTGCTATCTTGCGTGATGAACTTCAGAAACGCAATTTACACACTGATGTTATTGCCAAGATCGAAAACCAAGCTGCCCTCGATAATCTCGATGAAATCATCGAAGCCTCTGATGCAGTCATGGTGGCTCGTGGCGATCTAGCGGTCGAAGTACCTTTCGAACGCTTAGCCTACTATCAAAAAATGATCATCGAGAAATGTCGTACCGCTGGCAAACCGGTGATTACTGCCACACAAATGCTCGAGAGCATGACTTTCAACCCTCGTCCTACTAGAGCTGAGGTGAGCGATGTCGCTAATGCCATTTATGATGGCACTGATGCCGTGATGCTTTCTGGTGAGACGACTTTGGGCAAATACCCAGTTAAGTGCGTAGAAACCCAGGCTAAAATTGCCGCCTACAATGAGCCATACTCAGAGAACTACCTCTGGGACTGGGCTGATGCAGGCGATGTTTCAGCGATTACCTATGCTGCCTTTTCTTTACTTGACTCAAGTAAAGAACAAATTGATCTCGTGGTTTGTTTGACTGCTAGTGGTAAAACCGCGCGCCAACTCTCACGTTTCCGACCTGACGTTGAAATCAAGGCAGTAACCTATAGCAAGTCTGCCTACAACAAGCTCGCTCTCGTCTATGGCGTCGAACCAATTCTAGCTACCGACGACAGCTTCCAATATTCCAGCGAAATGGATATTATTGGCAACCTCAAAGCGAATCAGGTGGTTAAATCAGGTCAAAAAGTACTCGTTATTGCCGGCCTTGGTGCTAAAGTTGCTGGTCGCAAAACTGACAGTTTGTTGCTTGTCGACATTGACTAATAGACTCAATGAAAAAAATATACCTAGTCAGACACGGAGAAAGCCAGGGTAATGTGGCAAAGGTCCACCAACACCCCGACACTCCACTGAGTGAAATAGGGGAGAGTCAAGCTCAGGTTGTGGCGCGGCGTTTCACGCATCTACAAATTGAGAAAATTATTAGTAGCCCCTACCAGAGAGCCAAGCAAACTGCGGAGGCAATTGCAAACTTCAATCATCTTGCCATTGAAGAAGAGGAGTTGTTCCGAGAACGACGCGGTCCCAGTCAACTGATTGGCTTATCACATAGTAATCAGGTTTCTCAGGCTATTCGTCAAGAATTAAGAACCCACCTGCTCGATCAAGATGGTACTTGGCGCTACAGTGATGAAGAAACTGCTTTGGAATTTGCCACTCGTAGCCAACAAGCCTTGCAATTTCTCAAAGAGAGAAGTGAAACCAATTTAGTTGTGGTTAGTCACGCCCTCAATATTCGGATGCTGCTTGCCAATGTTCTTGACCAAAGCAATGCGCTCGATCATCTTTATGAAATTTATGATAATTTTGACCTGCACAACACCGGCTTAAGCCTGATTGTTTTCAATCAAGAAAAACAGCGCTGGAGTGTTGTTTGCGTCAATGATCACTCTCATTTGGGCTAATTTTTCACCCAACTTGTGTATAATGGAGGCATGCAATATCCAACTGTGATTATTTTAGCTGGAGGTATTGGTAAAAATTTTGCTCCGCTTGTCACCAATAAAAGTGTGTTTCCATTTCTTGGGAAGCCTTTACTCTATCACACACTCGCAATGATTGAACAAACTGGGGCCCGCAAAGCCATTATTGTTTGCAACACCGAAAACCAAGCACT
>CAITDX010000052.1 GCA_903891335.1 uncultured bacterium | reverse complement strand
GGCCAGGGAATGAATCCCCCCCACCGCTACCAGCGGCAAATCAACCCAACTTTTGACCAATTGCAAAGCGTGCCAGGCCAGACTGTAACTCACACCCTTGGTAACTCCGTGTTTCTGGATCACTCCCTTGGCAATCAGGTCTTTGATATCGCGCAAAATTGTATCAACAGAAACATTTGGCAAAGCTTTTTGCGCATCATCTGAGGTCATTTGACCTTGATTTTGCAAAACTTCCAGCAAAATAATTTGTCGCTCAGATAAGGCCACCTGTTGACCAAGTTCGCGCTGCATTTTTAGATCAGCTGATAATTTGAGTACTTTTTGCTTCACTTTATCAATTTCCACCGCCAAACCATAGGTAAAATACTCAAGCCAATAGGTAAGATCTCCAGCAGCATGCTGGACTGATAATAACGCCTGATAATATGCCTGTACATCGGTATCGAAGTATTCTTCTAAGGCGAAAAAGCGCTTGAAATCATAATCAGCCTCATATAAAGAGAGTGTTGCAAGTGCCCGAGCTACTCGTCCATTTCCTTCGATAAATGGGTGAATATAAGCAGTTTGATAGTGAATAATTGCAGCCTTAAACACTGGATGAATTTCCGCTGCCTCACCCTGCAACCAAGTAAAAAAATCTTCCAGGAGAAATGGCACCTCCACTGCCACTGGCGGGCGGAAAACTACTTGACCATCAGCCGCTCCACGCACAATCACTTGCTTATCCCGAAAATGAGCAATTTGCTCATCGGGCAGCAACTTTTGCATGGTTAAGCGATGAAGAGTGAATAAAGTGTCTAGGTTTAAATGACTGTGACCAGACTTAAATGGATGTTGGTCAATCCAAGCAATTACATTTCGATAGTTAATTACTTCCTGGATATCGCGGTCACGAGCAATAATTCCTGTTTGATCGATAACCAATTGAGGGGAATGAGCAGTTTTCAGCGCCACTACCTGACTGGCCTGCTCAGCACTGAGCTCATTACCCTCGATATGAGTGCCAAAGTGAACCGTACGCGTCATGGCTTCATCGCGAAACTTAGCTTCCCAGGCAGGAACTAATGGAGAATGGTCGATAAGTGCCTTAGCGGATTCAATTGCGGAAATGTAGGTCAGTAAGTGATTGGTAATGCTAAACTTAGGCTGATACATTTAGACTGATTTTAAACTAGTTTTCCCCATTTGAAAAGAGATTTGTTGCAAAAAATACGGTAAAAAAATACCAAAACCACCACGAATAGCAAAAATACGTTAAAATGAGCAGCAAACTAAAGACACTATGCAACAAAAGGTAATTAAACAAAGCCTACAGAGACTCTACCAACCAGCCGCTCATTCACATAAGGGCCAAAACGGCAAACTACTGATTATTGGTGGCAGCGAACTTTTTCATGCCGCCAGCAAGTGGAGCCTGGACGTGGCAAGCAAAATCGTTGATATGGTATTTTATGCATCGGTTCCAAGTAACAACCGCTTGATTCAAGAAGCAAAAGGCCAATTCTGGAATGGGATCGTCGTTAATCGTAGACATCTCGCAAACTACATTGAAGAAGCGGATACTATCTTAATCGGGCCGGGAATGGATCGTTCTCTAACAACCAAATTGCTTGTTAATCGCCTCCTCAAAAAATATCCTCATAAAAAATGGGTTGTTGATGCAGGCGCTCTCCAGATGGTTAATCCCAACTTGCTTCACGAACAACACATCATTACTCCTCATCATCAGGAAATCGCCCTACTCGCTCGCAAAGATCAACACTTCACTGAAGCAAACTATCAAGCCGATTGTCACTGTCTACTCAAGGGACCAAGCGACAAACTCTTTGCCCCTAAAAAATCAGGGTTTATAGAAATAACTGGTGGTAATCCTGGCATGACCAAAGGTGGAACTGGCGATGTCCTGGCTGGATTAGTGGCAGCGCTTTATTGTAAAAATAGCGCGCTCGATAGCATGATTATTGCCAGCTACATCAATAAAAAAGCCGGTGAAGCCCTCTATCAACAACAAGGCAACTATTTCAATAGCAGTGACCTTGTCGAACAAATTCCCATCACGTTTTGGCAAGAAACTACAGGGTAATTACGTGCAGATCTTTAATCTGCTGTGTGAGAGAAGCCAATACATCTTTGTCCGCTGTACTAAGAATGCTTTGATATTGATGAAGAAGTGATAACACCATTGCCTGACTATATTCATCAAGTTCTGACAACACATCGTCGAGCAATAAAACCGGCTGATACCCAATTTTATCAGTTAAAAACTGCAGTTCAGCCACCTTCAACCAAAGCACTCCCAAGCGCTGTTGTCCTCGAGATCCATACGCCAATAAACTCAGATCTCTAATACCCTTTTCTTCCTCAGAAAAAAGCAGCATAAAATCATCCTTATGTGGACCAATGAGGCTATGCCCCAACATAATCTCTTTTTCTAAGTATTCCTGTTGTCTATTTTCGGTCAGCAAGGAAGGTTGGTACTCGATATTGAGCTCAAAAGGAAAGACCACTTCTCGAATAAAATCAATCAATCGACTTCGTGCCGCTTGAATGACCAATGCATTCTTCACTAAATTAAGATTCCAAAAATGTAAAATTTCCCTACTTTCCTTACCTTCGCTTACTTGCTGCAACAAGCGATTGCGCCGCTTCAAAATTTGTTCATAACGACTCAGGGCAAGATCATATTCTCGAGAAGACATACGAAGTGCTGCGTCCAAAAATTCCCGACGACGACCAGGAGATCCTTCGACCAGACGTAAATCCTCAGGTCGAAAGACAACTGCCTTGAAAAAAGCCAAAAAATCTTGTTTGCGACGGCGCACATCATTAAGACTGAAGAGACGATATTGCGTGCGCCGCCCTCCCACCTCACCTCTTGTCAACATCACCTCTAATTTCAATTCCTCTGATGATTCTTCCTTGTTTTGCTCGAGATCAACTAATCCTTGAACTCTCCCCAGCTCTGCTTCCAAGCGAATCATTTCCTCAATTTTATTTGCCCGAAAACTCCCTGCACTCGCCAACAAATAAACCGCCTCCAAGATTGAGGTTTTGCCAATACCATTGCGACCATAAATCAAATTAGTTTGTTTAAATTGCAAACTATACAAAGAAAAGTTGCGAAAATTTTGCAGAGCTAGGGATTTAATGATCATGACAAAGCCAAATAAAAACGAAAAAATAAATAAATCAGAATGAGTTGCCAATAAAAACAATAGAACAACAGCCACTGCACCAAAAAACTAAACAAAAATGATTGTTGGTAAAAAAGACCTAATAAATCAACCACATTTAATAAAAATAAAACAACACCCAGAATCATGATTGGATAAAAAGCAAACGGTAACAACAGTTTATTTCGCACGAGTAGTTGCATGCTGCGATAGGGATGAATAAGTAATCCCAAAAACATTTGTGAAGCAGAATAAAAAAAAGATTCGACAATCATAGTAGTTTCAAAAACAGAGTTGAGAGCAAAGATAGTCCTAGAATGCTTTGCCAAGTATAGCTCGCGACAAAATTTGCCAAGGGACTCCAGCCTTCTGGAACTAAACGCTTCTGACCTAAAGCCTTTTGATCTCTTGCCACATCCTGAAGTAATTTGAGAAACTTCGTTTCCTTCATGATTTGTTTTCTGCTTGTAACCACAACGCCTTAAACTCTCTTCTCGCTCGAAATAAATCAGATTCAACTGCCTTAACCGTCGAACCAAGCTCTAAGGCAATATCCTTCACCTTCTGGCAATCCACGTATTTCTTCAGTAATAATTCCCGATTTTTAGCCACCATTTTCTTAAGCACTCCACTCACAAGCTCAGCTGTGCCAGCAGCATCTTTATAATTATGATCGATGAGAAATTCACTCAAGGGAATAGTTTGAATGAATTTTTTAGCATATCGCTTGCGGTAATAATCAGCAATTTCATGACGAAGCACGCTTTGCATCCAAGTTAGTAGTGATGATTTACCCTGGAAAAGATTAATTGTTTGTAAGCAATTAATAAAAGTTTCTTGCACAATCTCATTTACTGTGG
>CAITDX010000051.1 GCA_903891335.1 uncultured bacterium | reverse complement strand
ATGTTTTGACATTTACCTAAAATTTGACTAAACTTGATATAATAACTAAGTAAAGAAATACAAAGTAAAAAGGAAATTGTATGAAATCACTCAAAAAAGTCGCTCTTGCTGCTGCTAGCGCTGTTGGCGGTCTACTCACCTACGCGCCGATGGTTATGGCTCAACCAGAGGTTAATTTTACACCTGGAACTGGCTATGCCACTGACTTTGGCAACATGTTTACCAGTTTAGTGAACGTGGTCATGGTAGTTGCTGCCCTGCTCGTATTCGCTTACATGATTTGGGGTGGCGTTGAGTGGATCACTTCAGGTGGTGATAAAGGCAAAGCAGAGAGTGCTCGCAATAAGCTCACTGCCGCCATCATTGGTCTAGTGATTGTGGCCGCTTCATATGCTATCGTCAATCTCGTTGTTCAATTCCTTGGCTTTGGCAACTTCCAGGATGTCTTCAACAACATCGGCACCATCAACGAGCCACAATAGTCCCATACCTTAAACTAAAGAAAACCCGCTCTCACCGAGCGGGTTTTTGGTATAATATCCCCTATTGAGGTACAATAAAACCATGCAACTGATTCCACAGGCTTATGCACAAACCGAAACTTGGGAAACAATTAATGTTAATTGTGTAAACAGTGGCGTTGCCACCATTCAGGGTTTTGGCTGCATGATGGCTAATGTTTTATCTGTTTTTCTCACTGTATTGGGAATTGCTGGATTTATCATGATTATTTATGCTGCCTTTAACATGATGGTCATGGGTGGTAACAGCCAAGCAACAGAAAAATCTAAAAACACCATTACTATGGCAATCATTGGGATTATTGTTTCACTATCAGCCTTCATCATCATCAATCTTATCGCTGAATTCACGGGCATTGATGCGATTAAAAATTTCTCGATTCCTGGATCAGGTAAAAATTGGAACGAAGGAGTTGCTCCAAATAGCTCTGGCAGCCCTGATGATCGCGGTGGGCTCTAATATTTCTACTTCCCAAATCTTCGTTGTCTCGCTGCAAAATCTTCAAGGGCTTTCATAAATTCTGCTTCATCAAAATCAGGCATGAGTACATCAGTAAAATAGAGTTCTGTGTAGACACTCTGCCAAGTTAGAAATCCAGAAAGTCGTTTCTCCCCTCCTGGACGAATTAATAAGTCTGGATCAGGTAAAGAAATTTTGGCAGTAGTATCGAGATGTTGTTCAAAACCCACCCCTCCCTCAGCAACCGCACGGCGAATTTCATCACGCCCCCCATAATTAAGTGCAAACGTAACCGTTAACTGCTGATTGTTTTTCGTTTCCTCCACCCAATGAGCAACCCCCTCCTGAATATCTTTGGGGAAACGATCAAGTTGTCCAATCACCGCTACTCGCACACCTTTTTTGTGTAAACGATCAGCACTAGTGGCAAAGGTCTCGCGAAACAAGTCCATCACTCCAGCGACTTCTTCTTTTGGTCGCTCCCAGTTTTCAGTACTAAATGCCCAAAGCGTTAGATAAGAAATTCCTTTGGCAATAGCAAAGTCGGCCAGACGCTCAATCATTTCTTCAGCAACTTTACGATGTCCTTTGATTATGGCGAGGCCACGCTGTTTAGCCCAACGACGATTGCCGTCCATAATAATAGCAACATGTTTAGGAATGACCATAGACAAGCTCCTGATTAATCGCCGCAACCACCTGCGGTTTGTCTAAAAACAAATTAAACCATGGTGCTATCACTATCGTGTCTGCGAATTTCTTACTTTGAACAAGCTCCCAAGACATCCATTGAAAACCCATCACTTCTTCTGGATTTGGTAGCACGCGCACTGCAGCAGCCTGCTGAGAATTTAGCACTGTCACAAAAAAATGATCGAGTTCGTTTTCACTAAATCCAGCTTCACAAGCCACCTGATAATCCAGAACCGCCACTTCTCGCGTCTGCCAGTCTTCCTGCCAAATAAGACCCAATTCTTCCTTACTCCGTCGCTGCAAACACATCTGGTGAGTTTCTCCCGGAGCGACATTGGCACACAGGGTATTTGCCCAAGCAGTGGCTCCTACAATTTTTCGATCACTTCGTTGTTGCAATAAGAGCTCAAGCACTCCAGCCTCATTTTTCCGAAACAAAAACCAAGAAATTGCTTGATGTTTCTTCCCCTCGCCTCGGTGAGCATCGAGTAAATCAGTTTGACCAATTATCTCATCTTTTTCATTCACTAAATTAACAAGGCGCATCATAAGTACCGCCTATTCTACAACATCAATGATATAATTCACTCGTCATGTTGGATAAACAATACCAGGCACAGGTTCACGAAAAAAACATCTATCAATTATGGTTGAAGCACGATTGCTTCAATCCTGATAGTGAGATCAATCAGAAACTGCGAGCCAAAATCAAAAATAATGATGCGTTTACCATCATTATGCCTCCTCCTAATGCCAATGATCCACTTCATGTTGGTCATGCCATGTTTGTCTCCCTTGAGGATAGCATGGTTCGCTTTGCTCGCATGCAAGGTAAAGATACTACTTGGATTCCAGGTACCGATCATGCGGGAATTGAGACACAGTTTGTCTTCGAAAAAAAACTTAAAAAAGACGGACAAAGTCGCTTTAATTTTGATCGAGATACGCTTTACCAGATGATTTGGGAGTACGTCAAAACGAACTCTGATATTGCAGTTGATCAAATCAAACAACTTGGCGCAAGTGCTGATTGGAGTCGATTTAAATTCACCCTCGATAAAGATATTGTCGACAGCGTACTTAACACCTTCATTCAAATGAATCAAGATCAGCTCATTTATCGAACTAATCGCTTAGTCAATTACTGTCCAAAATGTGGCACTGCCTTCAGTAATCTCGAGGTTAATCATCAAGAACAAGATAGTACTCTTTACTACATCAAGTATGGCCCTTTTGTGCTTGCCACTACTCGACCAGAAACGAAATTTGGTGATACTGCACTCGCCGTTCATCCAGAAGACAAGCGTTATCAAAAATATATCGGTCAAGACATTGAGATTGAAGACCTCCTTGGAACTCGCAAGCTTCGAGTAATTGCCGATACTTTTGTTGACCCAGAATTTGGCACTGGTGTGGTTAAAATTACTCCATACCACGATTTTAATGACTTCGAAGCCTGGCAAAGACACAAAGACGAACTCCCCCCACCCATTCAAACTATTGATTTTAATGGCAAACTCACCACTATTGCGGGCCCCTACGCTGGTCTTAAGGCTCTTGTTGCTCGAGAACAAGTGGTTAAAGATCTAGAAAGCAAAGGTCTACTTGTCAAAGTTGATAAAAATTACCACAACAATATTAGTGTTTGTTATCGCTGTAGCAACCCAATTGAGCCACTCCCCCTCCCTCAGTTCTACATCAAGGTTAAATCCCTGACTCAAGCAGTTCTGAAAAAACTTGATCAAAAGGAAGTCAAAGTCCTTGGCGCTGGTCATGACAAAATCCTCCGTCACTGGCTTAAACAACTAGAAGACTGGAACATTAGTCGACAAATAGTCTGGGGAATTCGCCTCCCTATTTGGTATGAGGTGGATAAAAACCACGATATGATGGTTACTTTTATTAAAGCAGATAAATCAAGAGTATCAGGCCCCCTCGGAGAACTCTTACAAATACACTCACTTCAAGAGATTGAATCGGGTCTACAAAACATCAGTGCTTCAGTTACTGCAGAATACATCATCAGTAAAACCAAGCCTGGAGAAAATTATCTGCAAGAAACCGACACCTTTGACACTTGGTTTTCTTCCAGCCAATGGCCCTTTGTCACCCTCATGAATAATCAAGAAGGTGACTTCCAACGCTTCTACCCAACCACCATCATGGAAACTGCTTATGACATCCTTATGTTTTGGGTGATGCGCATGCTGATGATGGGGATTTATAAAACCGGACAAGTGCCCTTTAGTACCGTTTATCTCCATGGCCTCATTAGAGACTCAAAAGGACAGAAGATGAGCAAGAGTAAGGGCAATGTGGTTAATCCCATGGAAATTAGTGAAAAATACGGCACTGACGCGCTCAGAATGGCACTTATCATTCGTTCATCCCCTGGTTTAGATAAGTCAGTGAGTGAGGGCGACTTTAAAGCCATGCGCAATTTCACCAATAAAATTTGGAATGCGAGTCGCTTTATTTTGCTTAACAAAGAGGCTGCTGTCGGTGAAAACAAAGAAACACTAGAAAATATTGATGAATCAATCAAAAAATCCAAAGAACTTGTATTTAAAGAAAAACTAACTCAAATCACCCAAGAAATCACTCGCAATCTCAATGCCCTCCAGCTCGGTATTGCCGCCGACACTGTTTATAATGAATTTTGGCATTGGTTTTGTGACGAATGCATCGAAGATGCAAAAAAGGGATTTATTGATCAAGAATTGATTATCAATGGATTAGTGATTTTCCTGAAACTACTCCACCCCTTTATGCCTTTTGTAACTGAAGCGCTCTGGCAGGAGCTCTACCAGCAAAATCTGGTTTCAGACTCAATTTTAGCCAGTAGTCCTTGGCCGCTGTCATAAGCTACAATCAGTAGCTAGAAGAGACATGTCACAACTACTTCTTTTTTTTCAGCTCAGCTGGCTACTCTTTAGGCTTAGTTTCAATATAGTGATTTTCGGTTGGCACGTACTAGTAACTAAGTTTAACAAAAGCTATTTATCCATTTTTTTTATCTGTCTGGGAATTGGATTTAATCTTCTAGTTGGAATAGCTCTTTGGCAATATAAACAAACACCAATTACGCAAACCATTGAAGCCAAACAACACAACCCGTCATCTCAATTAGAACTCCCCACAGTGAGGGTTTTTTCACTACAAACAAACGAACTAACAGCAATTATTGAAAAACATCAATCACTCGAAAATCAAGGAGTTATGAGTCAGATTATTTATAGTAATCTTAGTCAACTCACACAATTCTCTGATCAGAATCAGGCAAATAACTACCTACAAAAAGCGAAAAAAATTACTCCTTGGATTGCTCAGTAGCAACATCACTCTCTTCAGTTTTCTTCTCTCCAACAAGTTCAGGTTCAACAAGCTCAGTGCTTTCTTCCTCAACTTCTTCAGCCTTCTCCTGAGCCAAAGCAATAACCACATCCTCAGCTTTCTCATCTTCTGTCAACACTAAGCTAACTTTATCAAGATCAATAGATAAATCAGCCAAAGTAACCTGATCT
>CAITDX010000050.1 GCA_903891335.1 uncultured bacterium | reverse complement strand
TGGTCGCCTCAGTGACGGTCGCTATTTTTGCTTGAGTGTCTGTTGTCTGTAAAAATCGCACAAATTTTCTCGCAGCGTGACCATCGGCAAAAGCAAATACGGGAGCTCGAGTCATACCAATTTGCTCCACCCACACGTTTGCTCCTTGGGCTTGACCAATTGCCTTCAAACCGCGACTAACACTTGCCACCAATGCTCCTTCTGTTGTGGCTAGGGGCACGAAGTATTCCTGACTAAGATTGCGCTCTTGATCATGGATCATGATTGGCCCAGCCAGACCAACCGGCACAGAAACCGCCCCGATCATATTTTCACAGTTACGCTGATTTGCAGCAGCTAAATCACGATCAACAGTAAAAAGATGACTCAAGTCATCTTCTTTCCATTGCTCGAGTAACTGTCGCTGACGCAACGTAATGGCAGCAGTATCAGTGAGCTGAGGGTCGTTTTTGCTAAAAAATGACATTACAATACACACTAGTCGGGAAAGGCAGGTAAAATCATGCAACAACTCTTTAATAAAAAAGCGCTCATTGATGCAGCTATCACCACTCACCTTGATCAGGAATTAATTAATTTCCAACAACAACAGCTTGCTAAACCACTTTTTTCGCTTCTCAAGGTATTTGTTGTCAAAGGCAAGACCGTGCGCGGCGGCTTATTTCTGAGCTACCTAGAAGCAGCTAATCCACAATTTTACTTGGAAAAACAAAGCGAATTACTCAAGATTGCCGCCGCACTTGAAATCATTCATGCTGGCATACTTGCTCATGATGATGTAATTGATCAGGATGAGCAACGTCGCGGCAGCAACTCAGTCTGGCAAGAATACCGTCTGCAAGCTGAGGCCGCCAATTATCATGACCCAATCAATTATGGCAAAAACCAAGCTATCTGCGTTGGCAGTATTTGTCAGTACCTGGCCAATCAACTCATTGAGCAAACTACTATTGGCAAGCTCATTAATCAAGAAATTACCAAAACCTATTTAGCAGAAATGCTCGATAGCCAGATCACTGCCAATCCAGAAATTCCCTCAATTGAAACAGTTCTGGAGCTCTACCAATTCAAAACTGCCCGCTACACCTTTGGCTTGCCTCTTAAGCTCGCAGCAACCATTCTACAAACTTCAACCAAAGACACGCATGTTCTCGAGCAAATAAGCAATGCCATTGGCTTAATTTTTCAAATTCAAGATGACCTAATTGGCTTACTAGAAAACTCAGAAAAATCTGGCAAACCCCTGCTTTCAGATATTAGAGAAGGTAAAAAAACCATCGTCTATCTACAACTCCTTCGTAACTGTGATGAAGCAGAAACTACACTCCTGCACACTCACTTCGGCAAACAGCAACAAATTAACCAAGAAGATGGTAAGGCTTTGCAAAACCTTATCCACTCCAAGGCGCTGCCAGACATAAAAATTCGCCTCCAAACTCTTGCGAACGAAACAAAAGAGCTGATTAATTCTCTTGATGATGAGGGAGCAACCAAAAATCTGCTTCAGGATTTACTCCATTTCAATCTTAGTCGTGATTATTAAGCGAACAAACAAAACGACTAATTAAGTCACATCTTCCTTATGTTCCTTAATCAGGAGTGTCAGCAACACCCCAATCGCAGCTGCCACAAACAAGCTTTTCCAGGCAGCGATTAGGAAGTAAAAAATCAAGGCTACAAACAACCAAAAAAGCACGGCAGCCAAGCTATAAATCATCTCCCGGTAGACAAAATATGATAGCGCCTCTCGACCTTTGCCACGCATAATCCAACTGCGATCGAAAAATAACCAATGAAAACTGGCTGCTAATTTATCCAAAGCGTTAACAATCGTCACTGTCCAAATATTAACCACAAAACCACGCAGCAACCAAAAAATTGACAGCAATCCACCAGAAAACCAAAATTGTTTTTTACCTTTATTTTGATCGATGAATGAGCCAGCAGAATAACTAATCAGCAGAGCTAAAAAGAGAGATAAACTATAAAAATACCCCACCCCCTCATAGCTTCCTAGCAGAATAAACATGTACAGTGTCCATAAGTTGATGCTCGCATCATTGAAATATCGCCCTGTAAAACTAACTGCTAAGCGTCTAAATCCAGGTTCTCGCAACCAACTCCAAAATTCTTGATAGGAAACCACATCTTTGACCTTGTGGTTATCCAAAAATAACGAAAATAAAACTCCAAACAACACTATAAATAGACCCAATAAAAAGAGGGTTTCATAACCCAAAGTCACGATGATGAGCCCACCTAAAGCTGGCGCCAACATTGATAAAACATTGAGCAAAAAGTTAATAATACCCAAGTTTGAACCAATTTTACCCTCAGCACTAAAACGACTCAGAGCGAAATGATAGGTGTTCCAAAATAAATTGATGTGTAGGGCATTAATTACTGCCGAAGTTAGAACCAGGTAGGGGTTTTCTCGAGAAAAATACAGGCACAATACATACAGACAATACAACAGATGTCCCAGTACAAAACCATAGCGCAGACCGTGTTTGGTCAAAATCCGACTCGTAGGAATGGCCAAGAAAAAACAGACTGCATAGGTTAATCCGTAAACAAGCGCAACATTAAAAATTCCCTCTTGCAAACCAGACAGGTTGAAGCGACTCATAAATGGAAAACGTAATTCAAAAAAATATAACGGTAAAAAAAATACCAATAGCTGGTTGGCCAATTCTCTCACTAAACGAATTGCATAGAGATATTTTAGGTTCTGAGTTTTTTGGAAAGTGAAACGTAAAAATGACATAGAATGACTTATCCAAACAACTCAGTAATAACCTGTGTTGCTGCCTGACGAAGCAGCTTTTCTTCATACGCTGACATTCTCATCAACACATACTCACTGGCTGGAATCACCCGCTGTCCCGCGCGACTATCAACGCCGAGTCGAATATGCCAAAAATTACGATGTCCTAGTTGTTCATAGAGAGAAAGTAAGCCGTTATGAATCTTTGGCCCCTTGCCTTTGTGCAACTTATAACTGCCTAATTCCAAATCAAGATCATCATGGGCAACTAGTAAATGATTTCCCTCATCTTCACTAAAAAACTCTGGATAGTAGTAATCCAAGAACGCTCGCAGGCTTTCTCCAGAGCGGTTCATAAAAGTCAGAGGTTGAAGGAGACACAAATCTTCAGCCTGCCCTTGTTGAAGAATTTGTGTACGAGCAAAATTGGCTTGAAATTTTTTATTAAATTGTAGCGTTATGTTAAATTTTTTGATGATTTCATCTAAAAATATAAAACCAGCGTTGTGACGACTCTGCGCATATTCTGGACCGGGATTACCTAAACCAACGACTATTTTCATAAAGAAAAAGAAACTTACAACAAGAAAAGTATATAATAGGCACTTGATGAAAACTATCGGTATCTTCACCAGTACTCATGGCCATGAAAGTATCGCCTTGGCAATTAAAGAAAAAATTGAGCATGCATATCAAGACGACTATCAAGTTAAACTTTTTTCTGATCCACTCAAATTTAGCCAATTATATGATTTAGCGTATCGGCTTGGCCCAGCAGTTTTAGGCTCTCCTTTTCAGTTGAGCGCGACTATTGCTCAATCTGACCCTAAATTGAAACAGGCAATGAAAGCTCTTTTTTCTCCAAACAACACTGCTGAAATAGAGCAATTTGCCAAGAAAAACAAACTCGATATTTGCATCAACACCTACTTTTCCTATAACTCTGCTCTCGAGAAATTGAATGAAAAAAATCTTCCTTTCATTAACGTTCTTGCCGATCCAAAAACCGTCCATCCACTCCTTGTAGCAGATCGAGCAGATGCACAATTAGCTTTTGACGCTTTCTTGGTGAAAAAATTTAAAGACAAAAACGTCATTACCGCTGGTTGGTTTGTGCGAGAAAAATTCGAAAAAAAATATAATAAGCAAGTAATCCGCAAAAAGCTTAAGCTCGTTGATCAGTTTACTGTATTAGTTACTTCTGGTTCGGCCGGGGCTAATGCTGTTCTCAAAATTCTCCCCAGCATCATCAACTGCCAACAGCCAGTCACTTTCATCATGGCTTGTGGCAAGAATGATTTTCTCTATCACAGTATTGAAGGTATTAAAAAAACTATTCAAACCCTAAGTTCTTCGCAGGCGAACATCGTCACCCTTGGTTTCACCAAAAACCTACACACTTACATGCAGGCCGCAGATCTGATTGTGGGTAAGGCAGGACCAAACACTCTTTTTGAAAGCGTGGCCTGTGAAGTGCCGTTCTTTGCTATCACTCACATTCATGGTCAGGAGGACGGTAATCTTGATTTAATCAGAGATTACAAGCTTGGCTTCGTAGAAGAAAATGATGCTAAAGCCAACCAGAAACTTACGTACATTCTTAACCACCCAGAAAAACTCAAGGCATTTACAAAACCACTCCAAAAACTAAAACAATACAATCAGAATTCGATTAAAATACTTATGGCTGAAATTAAGCGACTCATTGGCTAAAAAAAACACTTAGTGCAAGTAGTGCTCGATTAAGCAATAGTAATTGTCGTCAACTCATCTAGAGTTGTCGCTTCATCAAGTTTTTTATCACTCCTAATTCCAATCAGGCGAGGAAAGCGCAACGCTACACCCGCAGTATGAATGGGTGATTTGCTAATTTCATCCGCTGCGACCTCTAAAACCAATTGTGGCTCTATCCACACATCTGGAAAAAGGGCTTTATCAACCTCATACATCACTGGTTTTTTATTATCAGTTGCTCGACAATCATCGGCAAGCGTTTTGATCTGCTGAAACTGTTCATCAGTTAAACCAGTACCAATCTTTGATAAACTTTTCACAACTACATTGTTTGCCTGGTCACGAGCAAGCACACCCACTAATAAAGCACCAATCCCAAATTGCTGACGTTTACCTTTGCCAAGGTAATACCCCATCATCACACAATCAATTGTGTCGCTGAGCTTACCTCGACTACCTTCTTCCTCCTTGATTTTGACCCAACGCCAAGACTTACGACCAGCCACATAGGCAGAATTTGGTTGTTTCATTACTGCCCCCTCCAAACCCAAAGCTAGTTGCTGCTCATGAAACTCTCGTAATTGCACCGGATCGCTGATTAATTGATATGGCGCAATTTGTAAAAAATTTGTGGGAACGATTGTCCCAGTTAGTTGTGTTTTACGAATCGACAATTCCTGATCTAAAAGCGATGTTCCATTGATCCACAATAGATCGAAGATAAAAAAACAAATTGGCACCTCAGCAGCTTTATTGGCGACATCGTGTTTGCGCTTGCGTTGAATGGTTTCCTGAAACGCTAAAAATTTACCAGTTTCTCGATTAATTCCAATTGCCTCAGCATCCAAAATACACTCATCTGCCAAGATATATTTATCTAAGCCAGCTAGTTCTGGAAACATATGCGTCACATCATCAAGATTGCGGGTAAAAGCCTTATGGTGGAGCCCGTTCTCAAAAGCTGAATGACGCCGAAAATGAATTTGTACCCTCAATCCATCGTATTTTGGTTCAGCAATTACTTCTCCCATTTTTTCAATAATCTCTAAGGCACTATTGAGGCGCTGACAAAGAACCGGCTGAATTGGTACACCAATTTCTGCATCATAACTTCTCAACAACTCCTCAGTTGCAGCACCTCGATTTTCCAATAAATATGCTAAGGCTAGTTTACCTAGATCAGCTTTTTTGCCAAAAATTCTCTCTAGGAGTTCACTGTCGGCTTTACTGCCTTGCTTTACAAACGACAATGCATCAAGCAAAGTCATCGTGGAAAAACCCAAGCGCAGTTTCGACAAAACGATTCGACTAATGTATTTTGCCGAGATTGGATCAACTTGCTGTAGTAGTTGCTGTAGTAGCACGACCTTTTTATCTTGAGAACCGACACCATTGGTGAGTGCAATCGCTTGCAATCGCTGATGTGCCTCCAACACACTTAAGTTCACATCAACTGATTTTTCAGCTCTCCACTCGCTCATGACTGCAAAAAATAATTCACCGATATCGCCTAACTGCTTATAACGCTGATGGAGCTTAGTTTTGACCATCGACTCAACATCCATACTCAGATCCCCATCTAACTCAGCAAACAAGTTAGTTGGTTGAGTTGATGAATGAATATCTTTTGAATCAACAAATATAGCTAAAGCCCGCAACAGCATTTTGTCTGACATCTGAAATTCAAGCGATTGATAACTTGGCACTAAGCTACCTTGAAGCAAATAGCTACCAACCACCACCTCTTGTTCTGCCTGGGGAGAGTGAAGTAATTCTTGATATAAATCGACTAAGCGCGCAGTAATTTCCAAACGTGCAGTGATATGTTCAATTTTTTGTAGATGAGCGGCGAAATCTCGAAACAACATGATAATAGCGTATCATTTTAACAGCTACTTCAGCAGACTGTAACTCACACCCTTGGTAACTCCGTGTTTCTGGATCACTCCCTTGGCAATC
>CAITDX010000049.1 GCA_903891335.1 uncultured bacterium | reverse complement strand
TGAATCAATCTAAACTAAAGGAAAAAGGTGACCGTTTTTGAACGGTGTCCCGACAAATAAAAAAGACGGCTATGAGGCCGTTTTTTTTATTTGTTGAAGGGACTTTGGAGGAGAAACTGTGGTTCCGCAGCCAAGCGAGGTTGAAATATTTTCAAAAACTGAGGATTTACGAAGCGCGTGGCTAGCACTCGAAGAGTGGAGTCCTGAATTAATAATGCACACGAAGCGCTAGTGAAGGAGCATTATGCTCAATAACTCAGCGTCTCTGTCTCTCCGACGGCGCGCCCAGTCCCCGAATAGAACTAAAGGTCTTTTACCCAACTCCCTATCTACCTAACTCTTTTCCAATTATGAATATTTTTAACAGATCTATTTACAGAATCATGTTGTGGTCTATCCTTGATTAAATTTGTGCCACTTTCATCAGTAAATAAAAGCTCTGAGGCACTATCACTATTATCAATTTTCACAGCAACGATTTCTTCTGGAAAAATTCCACCAAGAACAAAAATTTCTCCAGAAGAACCACAATTACCCACATCGTGTAAATCAAAGACACAACGATTTGCGGGAATCTCTACCTGATAAATAGTGAAGTTCTTATTATAACGATGAGAGGCAAAAACTTGAGCCATTTCAGGATTAAATGTTGTTGAAACCAGGGGAGAAAGGGAGTTACCTGAAGTATGATTCTCAAAAAGATCTTCTATTTCCACATCACGACCAGCTTCAATGACCGTCTTAGCATGATCGATTAAATTTAATTTGTTTTTTTCAACTGCATGTGAAGGCATACCTTTACGCTCCAGCCCTCGTTGCGCTCCTTTAAATAAAATTATTCTCTCGTATGCTGAGTTACCCAACCTATAACCGCCTGGAATACTAGAATAATTAAAAGAAGCAATTCCTCTTATCTTTTCAAGATCGCTTGAGTTAAATAGTGAATCAAAAATTCTCATTAACCAAAATCATAACACAAGCAAACACCTCTCCCTAGCCTTTCTCCTGCAATCGCGCTAAGATACAAACATAATGAAAAAACTTAATTCTTTGTCGACTTTGGCTCAAGATACTTACAATTACATTAGTAGCAACTGGACCATGCTGCTTAAAACCTATTTATATGCGACCCTACTTTATTTTGGCATCGGCCTAGGTCTAGGCGTACTGATCGTAGCAATTACGTTTGGCAGTCAAGCGCTCAATTTGGAACTCAATTGGCTAACCGGTAGCTTACTTGGCCTTAGCGGAATTGCTTTGCTCATCTTCTTTTTTGCCATTGGTGGGCGAGTACTTTTATTAGAGTTAGCAGCAGTACGCAAGCCCATCACGGCCATTCGTCAAACCTTCAAAGAAATTAGCTTTGCAGACGGTCTTAGTATCTATTGGCTATTATTTCTGATGGTGCTGGCCATTTATTCTGGCATTCTTCTCCTCATCATTCCTGGCTTAATTATTGCCACCTGGTTGGCTTTTACCTTTTTCATCTGGAAACCAGGTGAGAGTGTACCATCAGTCATGGTGAAGAGTCGTGAATATGTGCGAGGCTACTTCTGGCCAGTGTTTGGTCGCATTTTTGCAGCAGGACTCATCTACACCACCATCTGGTTCTTATCGATGAACGCATACAACAGACTCCTTGAAATCAATGGTTTTCTTGGCCTCATTGGCTACATCGCGTATTTACTCGTTTTTGCCATCACTACGATGAGCATGTATCGTTTCTCCTATGAGCTATATCTCAATCTGGTCAAAATCAAGGGTCAACTCAAGCCAACCTTATCAAGTGGTCGCAGCCTACGTTACAAGCTGCTTGCCTATGGTCCAATTAGTCTCTTACTAATCGGCATCATCATCGCCATCGCAAATAATCCTCTGGAAAATTTGCAAAAAATGAGTGAATTCACCATAACAGAGACACAACTTGAAGAAACAGTTGAAAACCAATAAATCTGCGTGAAACACGCTTGAAACTACGACTAGTAAGACAGCTAGCATCCAAAAGAAAGGCAGTGTATGCAAAAAATTTTAGTTACCGGCGCGTTTGGTTTAGTTGGCAGTGACCTCGTCAGCGAATTACAAAAAAAACATGGCAATGATCAGGTAATCGCCCTTGGTCGACAAACCATTGATGGCAATTTTCACGGTATTCTCGAACAGGGTGACGTTCGTGACTACGCGGCCATGGAAGCCCTCATCAAGAAATATAACATCGGCACTGTCTATCATTTGGCAGGATTACTCTCCGTTGGCGGCGAAAAACAACCTGATTTAGCCTGGGATGTCAATGTCGGTGGTCTCAAAAACATCCTTGATTTAGCCAAAGATTATCAACTCAAAGTATTCTGGCCTAGCTCGATTGCCGCTTTTGGCCCAACCACTCCCAAACATGACGTTCCTCAACACACTAGCCTCGAGCCGACAACCATTTATGGTGTCAGCAAAGTCACTGGCGAATTGCTCTGTCAATACTATTTCAAGCGTTATGGTGTCGACGTCCGTAGCCTACGCTATCCAGGTCTGAATGGCTACAAAGCTGCTCCTGGTGATGGTACGACTGAGTATGCTATTCATATTTTTTACGGTCTGATCAAAGACAATGCCTATACCTGTTTCCTCAAAGAAGACGCCCGTCTACCCATGATGTACATGGATGACGCTATCAAAGGCACTATCGCCCTAATGGAGGCGCCTGCTGAGAAAATTAGTGTTCGCACCAGTTACAATTTCGCTGCCATCAGCTTTACTCCCGGTGAGCTGGTAGCTGAGATCAAGAAAATTTCCCCAGATTTCCAGATTAGCTATGAGCCAGACGCTAGACAACAAATTGCTGAAAGCTGGCCACAAACCATCGATGACAGTCGAGCTCGCGAAGACTGGGGTTGGCAGGAAAGCTTTGATTTAGCAGCCATGACTCGGGCTCTTTATGAAGGTGTCAAAGCTAAATTACAAAAATAAGTCAGCAAAAAAACACACAGAAAGCACCACTATGGCAAAACAAGCATTTTTTAATTCACTCAAAGATGAGGTAGCTCGCATTGACGCCGCGGGCGTCAGCAAGCGTTTCGAGCGCCTGATCAGCGACTTCACCACAGATCATAATCCCAAAGCGATTATTGATGGACGAGCAATCAGCTTGTTTAACTCCAATGACTATTTAGGTTTGCGCCATCACCCCACACTCAAGCAAGCTGAGCACGAAGCAGGAGCATGCCTTGGCACTGGCCCAGGAGCAGTCCGCTTTATCTCTGGATCATTTGCCATTCATCGTGAACTTGAACGTAAATTAGCTACTTTTCATGGTCGCGAAGATGGCATGGTTTTCTCGAGTGCTTTTGCCACCAACTTGGCCGTAATTTTTAGCTTGATCAAAGGCCAAAGCAAAGATTCACTCATCAGCAGCGATACCCTGGTCATTTCTGATGAACTCAATCATCGCAGTATTATTGATGGCGTGCGCCTGGGCAATCTTGAGAGTGAAGCCAAGCTCATCTTCAAACATCTACAAGCTAGCTCACTTGAGGAAATGCTGGTTGCCAACAAAGGCAAATTCAAGCGCGTAGTAGTGATCACTGATGGTGTCTTTAGCATGCTTGGAGAGTATCAGGATTTAGCGGCCATCCGCCAAGTCATTGATGCACATGATGGTGACTACGCAGAGGGGATTCTGTTGATCGTCGATGATTGTCATGGCGTTGCCGCTTGTGGCGCCACTGGTCGTGGCACTGAAGAAATCACCAATGCTCGAGCTGATATTCTCATCGGCACCCTTGGCAAGGGTTTTGGGGCTGATGGTGGGTATGTCGTAGCTGACCAGGTCACCATTGATTATCTGCGCGAATCTGCTGCCACTTACATCTACTCTAACTCCATCTCTCCAGGCACTGCTGCCGCTGCAGCTGCAGCGCTCGATGTGATTGAAAGTAGCGAGGGCAAACAACTACTAAGCAATTTGCAAGACAACGTCGCTTTACTCAAGAGTGAGCTGAGCAAAAATGGCTTTGCCTTTGCCGCACCTTCTGAACACCCCATTCAAGCGGTATTGATTGGTGATACGGTCAAAACCAAAGAATTAGCCAAAAACATGTTTGAGCGAGGTTTCCTCATCACCAACATCAACTATCCGGTTGTTCCCAAGGGACGCGATGAAATTCGCGTGCAACTCTGCGCCACTCATACCAGAGAAGACGTGTTGGCTTTCGTGCAGGCTCTAACTGCTGCTGCAAAAGAGTTACAAATTGTTTAAAATTTACTGGTGAATAAACGGAAGCAAAATCAAGTCGTCCTCATTCTGAGTCTAGTCATGCTGGTCAATGCACTCAGCTATGGCTTGATCATTCCTTTGCTGTACCCCTATGCCGAGGCATTTGGCCTGAGCTCTTTCATGGTTGGCTTGATGTTTAGTAGTTTTTCAATTGCTCAATTTCTAGCCACACCAATCATTGGGCGCCTATCAGACCGCTATGGTCGTAAGCCACTACTCGTGTTTAGTTTATTTGGCACCGGTGCCAGTTTATTGCTTTTCGCCTATGCCACGACGCCACTACTTCTTTTCACCGCCAGAATTTTGGACGGTATCACCGGTGGCAATAACTCTGTCGCTCAGGCAGTGATTGCCGATCAAAGCAAAGGCAAGGAACGAGCTAAGTACTTTGGCATCTTGGGTGCGGTTTTTGGAGTCGGCTTTCTGGTTGGACCAGCTCTGGGGGGAATTTTGGGGAAAATCGCTTTGAATTTACCCTTTATTGTAGGTGGAATTTTCAGCTTCGTCTCGGCCATCCTCACTGCCTGGCTACTGCCAGAAACCAATGCGAGTAGACACCAACAACAAACCAAAAAAGAAGGTTTGTTTCAGCTTCACAAACTCCACCAGGCCTTACGCATCCCCATTATTGGTCACATCTTATTAGTCGTGCTGCTTGCCAGCGCGGCCCACAATAGCTTCGTCTTTGGTTTCCAAAGTTACAGCGTCGATGTGCTCCGACTTAGCTCCAATCAAGTCGGCTTGATTTATAGCCTCATTGGTCTACTCATGGTGGTTATGCAAGCTGCTGGCATTAAGCTTTTACTCAAAGTGCTGCCCAACAAGCAAAGCGTGCTCATTCTGGCCTCTCTTAGTGCCGCACTGGTCATGCTTGCTTTTGGACGAGAACAATCAATTTTGATTTTTACTATTATTTCTGGACTCTACATGGTAAGTTTTGCACCGATCATGGTCATGAATTCGGCGCTCATCTCAGAACATAGTCGCGAAGAAGACCAGGGCGGAATGCTAGGCATCAATCAAGCCTACCTCTCCCTTGGACAAATTTTAGGGCCACTACTTGCCGGAGGAGCCAATTTCTTGCACCACAGCGCCAGTTTTTATCTGGCGGGAGGATTATTTTTACTCAATGTCTTGATTGTGAGTCAAATCAGGCCGAGTAAGAAGCTGGCGGATATTTAGACTTTACTCATACCGCAGTGCTTCAATCGGCGACAGCTTCGCAGCTCGGCGCGCAGGCGCCACACCAAAGACCAAACCCACCACAGTCGATACCCCAAAAGCTAGAATCACTGCTTCGAGCGTCACCTTGGCTGGGAAATAGGGTTGTAGAGCTAGTGAACCAAGATAAGCAATCAGTAAGCCAATCAAACCACCAAGTACAGAAAGCAATGCTGCTTCAATCAAAAATTGCAATAAAATCAAATTTGGAGTTGCTCCGAGTGCCTTGCGCAAACCAATTTCACGAGTACGCTCAGTCACTGCCACCAACATGATATTCATGATACCAATACCACCCACCACCAAAGAAATTGCCGCAATGCCACCCAAACCCACCGTCAACATCCCTAAGATACTATTGATCGTGGTCAGTAACTGCGTCTGATCGAAGACGGTAAACTCATCTTCGTCCAGATATTTACTCATGGTTTTTTCGATCGCAAGCGTTGATTCTTTGATTTGTTCTTTGTCTCGAACTTCGAAGATAAAGGAGTCAACTAACTCAGTGTCAAAATACTTAAAAGAGGTTTCCAGTGGCATGTAGACATAATTATCGAAGCTTGGCCCACCAAAACCACCACCCTTCTCGCCCAGAACTCCAAGCACCGTATACCCCTGACCATTTAAAAGCACCCGCTTATTAACTGGATCAACTTGTCCAAAAAGCTCTTCGGCAATTTTTTTACCAAGCAATACTACCCGCTCTGCCTTCTCTTCTTCAGCATCAGTAAACCAACGACCCTTTTCTGCCGGTGAACTATATACTGTTTCATAGGAACTCATGATCGAATACAAAGTCACTTTCTTAGTTTCCTTGCCATATTTGGCTTCAGCCACGTTAATGGCTGTGACCGTACCATCCTTGATAAGATCACGATTATTACGCAAGACTTGATTGAAATAACTCCGCTTCAAAATTGGGCGAGTGCTCTCGATCATAGCCTGTTCACCACCAAAACCACCGTTCTCACCAAAGGGATTTCCTGGCACCACATAGAGAATGTTGCTACCTAGACTCGCAAATTGATCAGTCACATAGGCCTGCAAACCAGTACCAATACTTGTCAAAAGCACCACTGAACCAACACCAATAATCACCCCTAACATCGTCAAGAAAGAGCGACTTTTGTTGAGCATGATTGATTTGAAGGCTAGTTTGGCGACTGAAGCAACGGTCACGAGCGGCCTTTCTGTTTTTTGGCTTTGCTGGTAGTTGAACTTTTGTGGTGAACTGCACTGTCGCTCAGAACCTTGCCATCTCTAAACACGATCTGGCGCTTGGCAATCGCTGCCACATCATCTTCGTGAGTCACCATGATAATCGTCTTGCCTTCTTGGTTGAGTTCACGCAAAATTTGCTTGATATCCTCACCGCTTTTGGAGTCAAGATTACCCGTTGGTTCATCGGCAAAAATAATGGTTGGATCATTAATCAGCGCTCGAGCAATTGCCACCCGCTGTTGCTGACCTCCAGAAAGTTGGGCGGGCGTATTATTGAGCCGATTACCCAATCCAACTCGTTCCAGCATCACCTTGGCTTTTTCTCGAGCTTCACTTGAATCAGCACCATAGCCAGCATAAAACAAAGGCAGCATTACATTTTCAAGAGCTGAAGTACGAGCCAATAAGTTAAAGGATTGAAAAACAAAACCAATTTGCTTGTTACGCAAATGTGCTCGTTGAATTTCATTGTAACTAGACACTTCTTGACCAGATAGGAAAATCTCACCACTACTTGGTTCAGCCAACATACTCGCCACTTGCAAAAACGTTGATTTGCCAGATCCAGAAGGACCCATAATGGCAACAAATTCTTTTTCAGCTACACCCAAAGAAATTTCATCCAAAGCCCTGATGACTGTATCACCAATTTCATAGGTTTTGGATACATGCTTTAGTTCTAGCAACATACAGACACACCTCTTCGTTTTACTCTGGCAAAACTACTAAATCGGTCTCACTTAGTCCAGCAATCACCTCAACCTTATCATCACTCTCCAGACCAGTGCTAATTTCTCGCTCTTCTGAACCTTCAGGATTATCTGCTTTGACCTGCACATAAACCTTGCCGTCGCGCTCGCTAATGGCATCTAGAGGAATCGTCAGGACATTTTGCTTCTCGGCTAATTTGATGATCGCGTCACCATTCATCCCAAGGCGATATTTTTGCAAGCTTGCGCCAGTGAGCGGAAACTCCAGTAAAAAGACAGTGCCGCTGGAAGATTCACTACTGACATAGGAAATATAGCTAACTGCGGTATCAATTGCCTCTTCATCGTACGCATCCAAAACTACCTGACTAGCCTGACCAAGTTGCACTTTGTGCAAGTCGATCTCGTCAAGAGCGGCACGGAAAATCAAGGTGTCAGGATTAACAATTTCAAAATAGTCGGTTGCGAGTAGCTGTACACCCGTGACTGCGGTTGGAGAAACAGTTAAAACGCCAGTGAATGGAGCGGTTAAAGAAGTATTTGCAATGGCAATGCTCTGAATCTCGACATTGAGGACTTGGTTTTCGAGATCATACTGATCTTTGGCAACCGAGCGCTGCTCTTCTGTCTCAAGCACTCGATCCTTGATGTCATCACGAACATTTTCAAAATCATAGCGCTCTTTCATGTAAGAATTGAGGTTTTGTTGGAGTTGCTTCTGGAGAGCAGCTCGATCAATAGTAGCAATGGTTTGCCATTTCTTGACTTCATCACCTTCCTTGGCGCCCAGATACACTACCTTGCCACCGGCTACAAAGCGCAAGCGTGCTTTTTCTTTGGCGTCAACACGACCAGAAATAGTAATACTTGAAACAATGTCTTCACGGGTAGGAGAAACAAAGGTCAGTTGAGGCTTTTTGGCTTGACTACTTTGCCACCACCACAATCCTAAGCCAAGAACAAGCAAGGCTCCAAGGATAAATTTCCAACGTTTCTTGATAAAAGACATGAGTGCAGCAAACATAAGATTTCTTTTTGTAACTTAAACACCTTATTATATATGAACTAAATTTAAAGCACCAGATTGAGAATATTATTAGCGTAACTACGCACCGGCAAGACAATTGAGGTGCCGAGGTTGCAAAAAGACCCTCTCCCCATGTCTTTGACGATGGCACTAATCTGCTCCCAAGGAATAGGCTCATTTTCGGCCAATTCATCAATTAATTTGGCCAAAGAGGCTGAACCCTTGAAACAAGGAATGCACTTACCGC
>CAITDX010000048.1 GCA_903891335.1 uncultured bacterium | reverse complement strand
TAGATGAGGCAGTGGCTTTTGATGATGGGCAAAGTGACATACACAAAGCTCGACTGCTTTGGCAGCAATATGAGCAATTGCGTCAGGAATTGCACAACTACAAACCTCAACTCCTTGAAAAACCCGCGATTGTGACTCTGAACAAGATAGATTTATACACTAATCAACAGATTGAGCTATTTAGATCTCATTTTATAGATAAAGATGTGAATTTGATATTTTTTAGTACGGTTACCGGTCAGGGATTGGTGGAGATTAAAAAAGCCTTGAGCGAAGCGTAATGATTTAATGTAAGCGCGGCAGTCGCATCCAATAAGGACGTTAATTGTTAGTCGTTGAGAAATTTGATTTCAGAAAAAGAGAAGAGCCGAGTCTTAGTTCTCAACAAGTGATTGCTCAGTGCTAAGCGCCCCTTCCTGAATGATTGCCTCTGCGCTGCCTTGGTTAAGCACCTCAGTTAACGAGGAAGTGGTGGCTGTGGAAGTAGAAGTGGGTACATCAGTTGGGGGAACTGGATTAATTGGGGCCATGTTTTCTTGCGTATTAGTATTTGTGTTGGCTGCAGCTTCAATTTCAGTGACGAGTTTATTAAGTTCTTTCTCGACAGCACGGTATTCTTCACTATCTTTTGCAAGTAAATTAAGACTACTGATGAGGTAGTTTCTACCCTCAGCAACTTGTTTGTTGGCGATAAGTGCTTGTGCCATGTAATAGTGGGCGACAAATAGATCTGGTTTGCGCTCAATCGCCTGATCAAAGAAAGAAATAGCTTCAGTTAAGCGGTTGGTGTTTTGGAACAACTGTCCAAGAGCCATTCTGATTTCTGGATTATTAGGATTGTTAGTGGCAGCTTTGGCAAGCGCATTGAAAGCCTCTTGTTTGGCCTGATCAGTAGTGTTGACTAACTGCATATAGATTTGAGCTAAGACTGACCAATTGAGGTAGTTTTGTGGGTCCAAAACAGTAGCTGCGCGCGCTTCTCTGATCGCTTGGTTGACTAGTTGAAGTACCTGATCTTGCTCTGCAGGGCTCAGATCAGCTTTGTTGGAGAGAGCGATAGCAATTTGGAGATTTACAAGGGCACTGCTACGACGCACAAAGTCTAATTCGGGAGCTAGAGCTTTGGCCTGCACATGGTAGTCGTAGGCAGTGGCAATTTCATTTTGAGTGATTTTGGCATTGCTCTGGTAGAGAAGATAGTATGCACCAAAAGCCCGAGAGACTCCAAGTAAAGCCAGAAGTGCTAGGGCAAGTAATATGCTGTTGATGCCGTGGAAGAGGTAAGTCCGACCTTTAACAAATTTACCTAAAGTTAAGAAGTCGGCGAGACGATGCACTTCAAAAGTGTAGTTATTGTAGCGACCTTGGTTTTGTTTGATGAGTAATCCAATCCCAATCGCCAGTAAACTTAGGGTAAGTAAGTTAACCGGTGCGAGTAGTTGCCAGATAAGGAGAGCAATGACGGTACTTTTGACAAAAGCATCGCCATTGGCGTCGGCTTTAAGCACGCTTGCGCTCTGCCACAAAAACCAAAGATAAGCCAAGAAGGCGATGAGTCCCAAACTTACCATGATGGTCAAAAGCAAGTTAAAACCAGAATCAAAGGTGAATTTCCAGTAACTCTGACCATTAACCCAGACAGGCTTGAGAATATTGTAGGCATTGCCATATGAGTCTGGACCGTAGCCAAAGAGAGCATTTTTGGTGAAGGTAAGGCTGTTGCGAGCAATGTTTGTACTCGCCGCGAGAGAGAGGCTTTGGAAGCTCGCTTGACCACCTGGGAGAATCGCCCAAATATTGATGCTGAGTGCGATTGCTGACAAAGCTACTGTGGCTTTGCTCACCCAACTAGTCTTAAAAAGGTTTTGGTCAAAAATATTACTCACTAAAACTACTGAAAGAAATT
This sequence comes from uncultured bacterium, assembly GCA_903891335.1. Taxonomy (GTDB): domain Bacteria; phylum Patescibacteriota; class Microgenomatia; order UBA1400; family PJMF01; genus UBA1364. Next base: position 3,649 of record CAITDX010000048.1, on the reverse strand, counting down.
GAATTGCAATAAAGCTTGCTCCAGCTAAAGAAAAGGCTAGGGAGTTGGGAAAATCAACTGCCCCGAGTCGGTTGAAAAGAAGTGCAGGGCCCACTCCCAATAACTGCAGAATGCTGACAGAACTCAGGGTAATGGCGGCGATATTGAGTGCAATCTTGAATTTATGAGCAAACGTATCGTTTACTAGGCTGGGGAGCAAGATAATTAATAGAGAAAAACTTAGATAGGCTCCACCCATGCCCACCATTTGCTTGAGAGGGTATTGATGACTTACCAGGCTCGAAATAATGACTAGTGCAGCGAATACTAGGGTTAGATATAGGAGTGGTGATCGAACAATTGTCCAAGACTTGTCGAACCAACTCTTCACCAGAAAAGCGAGGGTTGTCACAAATGCTGCAAGAAAAAGTAACAGCAACTTACTATTAATGAAGGGATTGATGATGGTAGGCAACAAAAAAGTTGGTAGAAGAAACACCACTGTTGCGAGAAACCAAGCAAAAAAAGTGTTTAATCTATTTTCTGTCATACTATGTTAAGATTAAATGAAAACAAGATGAAAGTGAAGCAGCAAAAGGGTCTCACCCTAACGGAAATTTTAGTCGTAGTTGCAATTTTGCTCCTTGTTTTATTGGCAATTTTTCGAGTGTTTCGAGTAGACATCAACCGCAGTCGCGATGCACAGCGCAAGACTGATCTTCGCGACATCAAGCTAGCATTTGAAGACTACTATAATGATAACGAGAGTTATCCCCCCGAGGCTTACCTAGCCGACTGTGATGGACCATCGCTGCAGCCTTACCTACGCGAAGTGCCTTGTGATCCAGAGACGGGTAAACCGTATCTCTATATGCCATACCCTGGCAATGGGGACAACTCTCAGGGCTATCGGGTGCTAAGTATTTTGACTGATAAGTCTGATCCAATCATTGAGAAACTTGGTTGTCAGAATGGCTGTGGGATTCCTGAAGATAATCCAGAATTTCCCAATAGTCTAAACTATGTGTACGGTATTGCCGAGGGTGTGCCGTTAGTCTTAGAGGGGGCGATTTTGCCAACTCCAACTGCGCTTCCCACCAACACTGCCACCCCAACGCCAATTGATCCTTCATATTGTGACACGCATCTGTGTTATTGTTGTGCCAATTCTGCCTACACGAGTAATCAAGACTGCAATGTTTGGGTGCAGGGCAACAACTGCGATATGGGGCCATATACAACTGTTGGTCAATGTCACGCTAATACTCCTTGTGTGCCACAATAATTTTGGGGAAATCATGTCAAAAAAACCATCACAAAAAGCCTTTACCTTGCTCGAGCTATTGGTGGTGATGGCAATTTTAGCGTTGCTGGTGGGACTGGGTGTTCGTACGTTTGGTAGCGTGCAGCAGAAATCTCGTGACACCAAGCGCAAGCAAGATTTACAAAGCATTAGTAAGGCGCTTGAGGTATATTACAATGATTTGGGACATTACCCTTATGCCAATGCTGGCAAAATTATGGGGTGTGGCGAAAATGCTACGGAAGAGTGCGAGTGGGGAGATGTCTGGCAAAATACCGAAAACAGTACGCTCTATATGAGTAAAATGCCGCAAGATCCTGGCGGAAATCAGTATTTTTATTTGGCTGATTCTGAAGGGACGACGTACCGCCTGTTTGCCTATCTAGAGAACAGTGAGGATGCTGACATCGTGCAAAATACCAGTGGTGAGCCAGCATACTTCAGTGGTACTTATTGTCGAATTATTGATTCAGTTTTATCAGTTAATACCTGTAATTATGTGATTATGAGTAGTAATCTAATCACCACCCCCGCGGTAGTGGATAGTTATTAGTTAGCTGAGGTATAGTACGAGTATGGCAATGCGAAAATCCGGTTTCACGCTTATCGAGCTTTTGGTAGTGATCTCAGTCTTAGGAGTGTTAGTGGCGGTGCTACTACCCAATTTAATTGGTATTCGCGCTCGTGCTCGTGACAGTGCTCGAAAGAATGACCTACGACAACTCAAGGCAGCCATTCGCATGTACTACAATGATTTTCAGACTTACCCAGCCGATGACGATAATGGCAATATTATTGCCTGTGGTACGGATGGTAGTCTTAATTGTCCCAATGATGATAATAGTATGGCAATCGGTGATGTGGTGTATATGAAAGACATGATTGATGTGACCGAATTTGAGTACGCACAGCTTGATAGCGGAGAAGATTTTTTGCTGGCGACCCCACTTGAGAATGCCTCTGATTCTGATATCCAAGCTAGCGTTGATCGTTGCGGAGTTGTCAGCCCCTTGCCTTCCACGTACTACGTGTGTGCCGACTAATTTGTCGACTAATTGAGATGGAGTCCTCCTAGATTCAATCCTTCCATTTTGAAGTTACCAATACCGAGATCAAGTTGGCTGGCAATACACCAATCGGAGTAGAGTGGTCCGGTGAAGTAGGGGGCAATGCGGTACTGATAGGTATTGTCTGGACTTACTGATGTGTCGAGAAGGCTAGTTGAATTTACTGCCATGCCAGTTTGTAGGGTGGTCCAGGCACCGCCATTGACACTACGCTGCACTTCGTAGCCATTTTCGTTGGTGGCATTATCAGTCCAAGAAATTAAGATTTGATCATTGGTGATATTTTTTTGAAGCAAACAAGCACTGGCGGGCATCGGGGAAGTGCGGGTAGTGAAGCTGTTTGGGGTTGCTTGAGTGCTTGACCATGAATTGCTGCCGGCAGGATCAATTCCATAACTTCTCCAATAATACGTGGTATTTGGCGTCAATTCGCTCTGTAGCGTATAGCTTGCTTGCGTTCCACTCGTGTAGGCAGTATTGGTTTGAGTATTCTGACCACTCCAACCAGTTTGGCTACTGGTTTGATCAAAAGTCTGGCAATTACTAGTCATGCCTACATTGGTACACAACTCAATCTTGTATCGTAAATAATCACTATCAGCATCAGTGCCAGTGGTTTGGAGGGTGGGGGTAAATGACACGTTGGTGCTACCAGTAATTGGATAATTGAGTGTCGGAATTTCGGGAGGAACATTCAGGGTAAAGCTATTGGCTGACGACCATTCGCCTGCTAGGCCAAAGGTGTCCCAAAAACGAATGCGCCAGTAGTAGGTTGAGCCATTGAGGGTAAGGGGAGTGCCGGCATAGCTAATTTCAGGAGATCGAACGCCATTGGCAGTGCTGGTCATGCTTTGTTGCCCAGAGTCCCACATGCTTGTTCCAGAGAAATCACTAGCAGTATTAACCTCTATTTCATAGTAGATGGCGGCGTCGCCATTGGAGTCATTGTGGATAGCAGAGAATTCGGGGGTGATATCAGTGACACTGCTTGGATTGGTGAGACTCTCTGTTTGGAGATCGGTTGGTGCAGCTGGAATGGCTGAAGTAGTGAAGCTTCTTGGCGTTCCCTGAGTAGCCGACCAAATAGCAGTTCCGCCAGGATCGATGGCGTAGCTGCGCCAGTAATAGGTCATGCTTGGAGTTAGGCCGCTCTGTAGCGTATAGCTTGCTTGCGTTCCACTCGTGTAGGCAGTGTTGGTTTGAGTATTCTGACCACTCCAACCAGTTTGGCTACTGGTTTGATCAAAAGTCTGGCAATTACTAGTCATGCCTACATTGGTACACAACTCAATCTTGTATC
>CAITDX010000047.1 GCA_903891335.1 uncultured bacterium | reverse complement strand
CCATTTATTACCAAAATCAAGTGTACGGCAGAAAACATGGCTTGACAATACGAAGTTTGTTTCGGGTTATAGGTTGTTGAAAAAAAGAAAAATGTACAGAAAATATGCAGCAGCGGATGACGGCTGTTTTTTTTAGATGATTCTTCTAAAATTTTTGTTGTCGTGAGAGCTCTTTTGTAGATCAATATCAAAAGATATCAAAATATATCAATAATCCAGATTGATGTATCAATTAAAATTTTTACCAGGCTAAATTAGCAGACAAATTAAGTGACTGCTAAATTGAAATTTTGCACGCTATTCTCTGCGCTTAGATAAAAAAACAACCGAGCGAGTTATTTGAGTTATTGTTGTACCAGCACGTAGACGTCCATGAGTGGACCACTAGCAGTGTTGATGCCATCGGCGAAGCTAGTTTCGAGCTCTTGCCACTCTTGGCCATCATAGCCCATGATCGTACCTGCGCCATTGTGACGAATGCCAATTTCAAATGAGCTGCTAATCGCCTTGAGATCGCGATCACTACTGACGACGTAGGGATCAGAAAGGAGTTCTTGTTTGAGTTTGCCAGGAAAGCCAGGGCTGTTGTAAATGACGATATAGGAATACTTGCTTAGGTCGGCGTTACTGATGCTAAATTTAGCATCTTGAGAAGAAAACTTGCTTTCTTTGGCAGTGTTGGTGAAATAGCGCCAGGCAGATTTAACGGCATAATTCTCACTGCCGGCAAACTGGAGTTCGAGATTGCCACCCTTAATGTCTTCATGATAGGTAATGGCTCCCCCAGCCGACTGTGAGCCAAAGAGTTTTTTTTCAATGACAGGAAGCTTGCTGAGACTCAAGGCTCCGCCAAATCCTTGCAACATCGAGCCAGTTTGGTATTCCATTTCGTATTCGAGATTGGTGGCGGTTTTCTTGACTTCTTGGATAGTGATGCTGATATAGTGACCATCACTGCTGGGCTCTAAGCGCACATAGGGACGCTCGGAAACGGGAATGAGATTGACAGGGCTGCTGATTTTTTTCTTGGTGGTGGTGGGAGCGGGTGCAGGAGCGGCGTTTTGCTTATTTTTAATTATGGCAAAGGTTATGCCGCCGATCAGTACAATTGCTAGAGGAATAATGACAAAAAGTTTCTTTTTAAGAGTTTCTTTCATGTTCTCTAAGGTACCATATTTGAGTTGAAGAAAACAGAGTAAATGTCTATAGTGTTTGGTATATGGTTAAAATTTGGGAAGAACCAGGGATAGTTGACCCCACCAGCTGGAGACACGCCGAAACTGATGATGATGGTATTACGCATGAATCAAGAAGTTTTGTTCAGAGGACAGCTGAGAATCTCGGTATTCCTCAAGCTAAAGATACGGTGATGGAAGGGGCTCGCCTAGCCTTTTTGGGTGTGGTGTGGTTAGGAAGTAAGGCAATTGATGTTACCGTGGGTAATGTCGTGCGAGGAGGATTACTGGTTGGTGGGGCGATTATTCACGCCCTTGATCCAGTAAAAAGACAAAGAAAAGAGATATTTAAAGATCAAAATCCTCCTAAGATCGTCTATGGCAGTGGGGGCATCAGCATGGAAACCATTCATCCGATTGACAGAATGAGGGCAAGAATAAAGAAACTGAGGAAGATATTTGCAAATACACGGTACTATGAGGTCACCAGCGAGCGTCAAGCTGATGGGACTCGTTTGAAGCGTACTAAGTAAGAAAAATTGATTCTTAGCGCAAGAGTTTATCTTGTAGCCATCCCTCCAAATCATTGATTTTGATTCTTTCCTGGGTGGCAGTATCTCGATGCCTGACGGTAACACTGTCGTTTTCTAAGGTTTCGAAATCAATGGTAACGCAGTATGGTGTGCCAATCTCGTCTTGAGAAAGGTAGCGCTTACCAATGTTGCCGCGCTCATCCCAGGTAACTCGGTAGTTGTTTTGGAGGAGTTGATAAACCGTCTTGGCTCGATCAACGAGTTCAGGTTTATTTTTAAGGAGTGGAAACACCGCAACTTGGTAGGGAGCGAGCTTGGGTTGCAGTTCAAGTACTAGGCGTTCGCGCTGTGCATCTGGTCGGTAGGCATCGCAGAGCACCATTAGCAGTAAGCGATTGATACCAACTGCGGGCTCAATGACGTGAGGAATAAATTTCTCTTGAGTGAGTGGATCGATGTATTCGAGACTGCGACCAGAAAACTCCATGTGCTGTTTGAGGTCGTAGTCAGTTCGATAGGCAATGCCCCAGAGTTCTTTCCAGCCAAATGGGTACTGGTATTCGAGGTCATAGGTGTCTTTGCTGTAGAAGCTGCGTTCTGAGTCCTCGTGGCGGCGCCAGCGCAATTTATCTGGATTAATACCCAGAATTTCGGTGACAAATTGCCACATCTTATCTTGCCAATCTTTGAAGAGCACTTGCCAGTCAGTGTCTTTGGGGTTGAAGAAGTACTCAATTTCGGCTTGTTCGAATTCAAGAGTGCGAAAGATGAATTGACCAGTAGTGATTTCATTGCGGAAGCTTTTGCCGATCTGCCCGACACCAAAAGGGAGTTTGACCCGATTGCTGTCAACGATTTGCTTGAAGTTGGAGAAAATACCCTGAGCAGTTTCACCGCGCAGGTAGACTTTGTTACTCTCATCAGCCACCACGCCAATCGAGGTCTCAAAGAGGAGATTGAAGCTCTTGGCAGCGCTGAGGGGATTGCCGTCAGGAGATTTGATGTTGTTGGCACTTATGAATTGGCTCATGTCTTGCACCGACATGCTTTCAACTACTGGAGGGTTGTCAAGCGAGTGTTTGCTTAGCCAGCTCTCAATCAAGTGGTCGGCTCGGTAGCGCTTGTGGGTCACTTGGTCTTCAACCAGTGGGTCGGTGAAAGAACTGACATGGCCTGAAGCCTCCCAAGTCCGAGGGTGCAGGATAATTTGACTGTCTAAGCCTAGCATGTCGCTTCTCTTACTAATAAAAAATTCCCACCATAAATTCTTGATTTTGCGCAGTAACTCGACGCCATTGGGACCATATTCATAGGCATTGGCCAGACCACCATAGATTTCGGAGGTCGGATAGACGAAGCCGCGGCGCTTGCTGAGGGCGACAATTTCATCAAGTGTAGGAGAAGTGGTTGAGCTAGACATGGTTGAGAGGATTATAGCATTGCCTACATGGCTTGTCAGGCTCGTACCTGTAGGAAATCGAAGCTTTTCATTTTTTGTTCGCTGATTTCAGCCACATAGTCCAAGATGCTTTGATGAGTCGTTTCATCAAGTGCTTGGTAGCCAAGGGTTTGTACGAGTTCTGTGAGTAGTTGCTTGATGCGACCATTGCGCTTATTTTCTGACACGAGTTCTTGATGGATGGCAAAAGCAAGTTCTCCAGCTGCTTCATCAATGAAATCTTCCACAAAGAGCCGATCAAAAATTTCCAAGATTTGTGAGAGTTGTGAAATGCCCGTGAGTGATTGGCGGACATTCGTGGCATCAGCAGCCAGTTTGCTCTGGGTTAAGATGGGCAATGATTTGGTTTCGATCAGGAGTGCTTCAACAATGTTGCCTGGTTCTAGGTTGGCGCGGTTACTTGATTTAAGCTTGCGCACGCCCTTGGCGACGCAGACGATTTTACCTCGCTCTGGACACAGGAGTGTGACAATACGATCAGCTTCACCGACACTGACGCGTTTAAGCACCATGGCTTGTGTTTTGAAAGAATGACTCATAAACCTCTTGCGCTGTTTTAAAAGACAGTGCTGTAGTCAGTGTCTTTTTCGATCAGGAGTTGTTCTTCACCACCAGTTACATCGATCAGCATGGGGATGCTGTCTACTCCACCCTGTTTCCAGACTCTGAGATTGTAGGTAGCTACATCGGTGTAGGGTACTTTGTAGCTGAGTTTGATTTTGGCCAAACCCATCGGTTCGAGACTGAAATAACCATCAATGACGGTAAGGCCACCTTCTTCATAGGTACTGGCTTCATTACTAATACCTTGAATTTCAATGAGCTCAGAGCCTTTGGGTAGGTAAATGCGCAACCAGTCATTCAGAGTAGAATTGAGACAGAGTTGACCTGCTTCTAGATTACAGTTGTCGGCTTTGCGACTATTTTTATAGGTAATTTCGACTGTTTTCTCTAAATAGCCGTCAACTGGGGCACTTACTGTCTGTTTTACTTCGTAGTTGACGAATAAATTAGATTTGGCGCCACCGAGATTGGCATCAACAATTGCCAGAAAATCAAGGTTTTTACCCATTTCCCAAGCTTTGAGGTTATTTTTTTGCTCATAGAGTCTGCCAGCAGCATTGATTTGCTCAGCTGCCATTTGAGTTGATTCATCCATGAAATACATCTGAACTCGACGACCCTCTAAGCTCTTAATCGCAACCTGGAAGAGTTCGGGGAAACGAGCTTTATCGAGATCATAGGTTTTACTGAGAATAGATTTCATCAATGGTCCAAGAACACCTTTGCGGTCTTCGCGCAAGTAGGGAGTGGGTTTGGTGATGATCTCAGAGAGAGCGTAGACGACCTGCGGACAATCACATTTGGGACTGTTGTCAGCCGAGAAAGTGCCATATCCGGGCACTTCGACGGGGCCAATCACTCGAAGTAATTCGCTGAGCACATAGGTGTCAACGGCGATAATACCATCAATATCGGTTGGTTCGCCTTTGACTGTTTGGTAATTAGCATAGAACTCATCCATGGCAGTTTTGAAATCAGGTGAGATGTTCATGTCGCGCAGGTGGTAATACTTTTCAGTGGTCAAGTATTTACCCAAGACTGCAGGGATAGGGACTTTTTTGGTAAATTTTTTGTCAAGTTCATAAATATCATCTGACTTCTCAGAATTAACGACACCTTTATCAACGGTAATAATGGCATAGGCAGTCAAGAAACCACCCGTGGGGCGTAACTCATTGTCATTTTGGAAGAGCACCAGATACTTTTGAGGCTCTTTGGAACCAGCCATTTTGCCCAATGAGGCAATAACTGGTTTGTAATCAGAGAAGGTTTGACTGTAGAGAGCGGCCATCTCTTGAGCACTGATGACTTGACTACGAATCTCGCGATCAAAGAGATTTTCTGGATAGCGGTTGGCATCAATGCTTTGGAGAATGTCAGCAATCGTTTTAACCTCTTGATCAATTTCATCGATGGTGGGCTGAATTTGCTCTAAGGTCTGTAAAATCAAAACAATGCGATCTTGTGTGGTGCCACCAGTGAAGGTTCCCTCTCCTTTAAGTCCAAGCAGATCAGCGTATGGCATCAGTGCTGCCAGACCTTTAGCAGCGACAGTAAGCCCGTGATCAGCAGCTTGGAAGAGTTTGTCACCATCTTGATAATAGGCGCCTAGGAAAGGAATCTTGCCATAAAAACCAAGTTTCTGATAGTGCTCATAGATTCGATTTTTACTTTCTTGGAGGGCAGTGATTTTTTCTGGTAATGCTAAGAAATTCTGACTGGCAGCAAGTTGCTTGACTTCATGCACCAATGGTAATGCTAAGTCCACCTCATGCTTCAATTGGCGGATGAGCACGTAGCTATAGCTGAGAATACCGGCTATGACGGCAAGTAGGAGCAGACAAACACCAAGGGTGATTTTTTGCCAAGGCTTAAGCACAAAACGAGGTTTCTTGGGATTTATTTTTATTGATTCTTGGTTAGTGGATTTTGCTTCATCAGACATTGTGTTTGAAGAAACAGGATTAGTTGTGTCTGGGGTAGCGGCAAACTGGGCTAGTGTGCGGTCAAATTCATTTTCCATAGAAGATCAGTATAACAGAATCAAAATACTGGAGTCAAAAGCTGCTCTTTGTTGGGAGTTTGACGCTCTACCATTTGGATAGCATTGCTGCAGGGGTGCGTAAGAGAATGCGAATATCTTGGCGGAGGCTTCTGTTGCGGGCGTAATCGGCATCCATGGCAGCACGCTTGGCGAAAGGAATTTCGTTGCGGCCGCTAGTTTGCCAAGGTCCAGTGATACCTGGTTTGACCGACAAAATAAGCGGAATATATTGCTTGGTTTCTTTATATTTACGGCTTTGCTCCTCAAGTTCTTTGCGAACATAGGCACGAGGACCAACCATGCTCATTTCTCCCCTGATAACATTAAAAAGTTGCGGGAATTCATCAATGGTGAAGGCGCGTAAAAACCTACCAAGTGGAGTGATACGAGGATCATCCTTGGCAGCAATTTTCCAATCTCCTTTTTTGAACTGCTTGAGTAGTTGGTGGTTTTTCTTGTGAAGAATTTCATCAGCATTTAGCACCATCGAGCGAAACTTAAAGAGTTTGAAATCAATGCCACCCTTGCCCACGCGCTTGTGAGTAAAAATTACCGGCCAACCAGAATCAAAGAAGATAAGAAGTGGAATAATGATCCAAAAGGGAGCAAACGCGATAATCAGCATTCCAGCAACAAACAGATCGAGGATTCTCTTTTTTTGTTCGTAGTTCATGGTGTTTATAAATACTCTTTTTTATTTTCTTCTTT
>CAITDX010000046.1 GCA_903891335.1 uncultured bacterium | reverse complement strand
TAGCACAACTGACAAAAAATGGTTGCAGGCGGGAATTGGGACTTTCATACTTTTTGCAGTGGGCGTCTGGGGATTATTAGGCTTAGCAAGTCAAAAATCAGGCATCACTATTTTTAACGATCCTACAACCTGGGAAAACTACGCTCTTTATCGACAGGAGTGGTCGGGGATTTGGCAAACTCTCTTGGGCAATCGTTATATTTATTATCTCCAACTCATTTGGCAAAACGTAATCGAAAGTTTTTCATTTACTTTCGTGGTCAAGCAAGGAGGTAGTCATCCTTGGCATGCTTTACCTGGCTATGGCCATCTGTTTTATCTAAGCTATTTTCTCGCTTTGGCAATGATCATTGATGGCATTGGAGCTATTATTCTCGGTTTTTTTGATCCAAAAGCTCGCATAAGACGAGAGCAATTACTCATTCTCTATCTGCTCATTGTTGGCCTAGCACCATCAGTGGTGACTGTTGATAGCCCTCACGCTACCCGCAGCCTTTTGTTCTTTTTTATGTTGTTGGTATTAGCAGCACTCTTTTTCGATCGACTTTACCAAGTACTCAAGAATCATCGCTATTTTTTGATGGTCGGAGTAGGAGTTTGGCTACTGATTGAAGGATTTGGCTATTATCAAACCTACTTTGCTCGTTATAGTCAGGACTTGAAGCCACCATCACTTCACAGTGAGTATGTAGAGAGTTTGATAAAAGACAAGAGCGACAACACAAAACAACCCTTAGCCGTAGTTGACGAAGGAGGCTATCAGTACATTGTGACAGCTTGGTATTTGCGAGTGCCGGCGACTGACTTTTTCGCTACAATGAAATACCAGGGTGCCGATCAAATCAACTTTTATTATGGCGAACAATTACTTAATTATCATTTCATCAAAACTGCCGCAGATAAAAAACCAGAAGAAATAATACTCTATGAATAAAAAGAAGGAAACATTAGTGCTGATAGTGATTTTGCTTATTGCTGCTATTGTGCGTTTTTGGCAATTAGGCAAAAATCCAGTGAGCTTATATTGGGATGAGGCAGCAATTGTTTTGGATGCTTACAGTATTAGCCAAACCGGCAAAGACATGAATAATCATTCTTGGTTACAACCAGTGCTTGGCTCATATGGAGATTTCAAAGCTCCAGTGCTAATTTGGCTCAGTAGTTTGGCAGCGCATTTTTTTGGTGTTCATCCACTTACTGTTCGTTTACCGGTCGCTTTGTTTTCTGTTCTAACAGTCTATTTAGTCTATTTACTCGTTAAAAAAATGATGTTTTTCGACCCTAAACTAGCAGCTTCTTATTCAAAACTGCCGCTTTTGAGTGCTTTTATCGTCTCGATTTCTCCCTGGAGCGTTCATTTTGCTCGTCTTGGCTTCGAGTCCAGTCTATCAGTGGCCTTTTTATTGTTGACCCTGCTTGCTTTTTTGGAATTTCTGCAGCGTCAAAAAAATATCTACTTATTTCTTGCAGCACCACTCGCTGCGCTAGCGGTATACACCTACTATTCACTGCGCTTGATTTTGCCACTTCTAGCAGTTGCTTTGTTGGTGATTTTTTATCGTCAATTAAAACACCATTTGTTTAAGGTAATTCTAGCGGGTGCTGCTTTTATTGCGCTACTTTTGCCAATGATCTTATCCCCCTATTACCAACGCAGCCAGGAATACCGACTGAATAACAATAACTTAATTCATCATAATCAAGTTATTGCTGAATCAAGTCGTTATTTAGAACGATATGATTCGAGCCTATTTTCAAGATTTGTTTATCACCGCTATCTCTTACTTGGAAGAGATTTTCTAGTCAACATGAGCAGTCATTTTGACATTGATTTTCTTTTTCTTCGAGGTGATGCAAATTTGCGCCAGCACTCTGGCTATTTTGGTGAATTTTTACTTGTATTTCTACCTTTTTATGGTGTTGGTATATATCTGCTTTTCAAACATTTTCGAAGTTATTCTAGTAAACTTCTCGGGACACTCCTGCTACTTGCTCCGATTCCAGCAGCAATGGTGTACGAGGTACCCCACGCTTCACGAGCTATTTACTTATTTGTGCCATTTGCAATTATCATCGCTTGGGGACTTCACGAGTGTATGAATGGTGCGAAACGATGGATATTAGTAGGACTTGCTTTAGCCATTTTGGTCAATGCAGGACTTTTTTACGCTGATTATTTTGTCGAATATCCCAAGCGATCAAGTGCAGCTTGGCTCTATAGCTATAATCAAGTTGCACTATATCTGCGTGAACATTATCAAGACTATGGCCAAATTGATATCGATGAGCGTTATTGGTTTCCGAGAATTTTCATTTATTACCAGTTTCCTGAATTATTAAATCAAACTAGAGAATTGAAAAATGCTTTCCTCAATAGTCCGGTTAATAGCTTTGGCTTACCTGACCCATTTACTTATTTACTTGATCCAACGAAGAAAAAACAAGCTAAATTTATCTATTATGAGAGTGAAATTCCTGAAGGGTATGTTGTTGAGCAATCTTTTCCTTTCCTCAATGGAGAGCCGAGTTTGGTACTGGTAACGAAGGAGCTGACAAATGAATAAATTTCTGAGCTTGCTACTTTATATAGCACTGACGCTGATTACTGCTCGGCATTTTTTTCATCCTGGCTTTCCCGTAACTCATGATGGCAATAATCATCTAATTCGTTTTGCCAACTATAAAATTGCCCTACGAGAAGGCCAATTTCCACCCAGATGGGCTCCTAATCTCGTTAATGGCTATGGCTATCCGGTCTTTAATTACAACTATCCACTTGCGAATATTTTTTCAGTGCCTTTTTCTATTCTCAATATACATTATGAGACGAGTTTAAAAATCATTTTCACTGCGAGTATTTTCTTTGGTTTATGGGGAGCTGATACGCTACTTCGACAATTAAATTTTCGCTTCAAAGCTCGTTTTTTTGCCCTGGTGGCTTTAGCACTAAATCCCTATCTTTTTACC
>CAITDX010000045.1 GCA_903891335.1 uncultured bacterium | reverse complement strand
TGAAAAACTTAAAAAGAAAAAACTTACAAAACCGAAAGTATCTTAAAAAATAAATTATTAATGGGCGCAAATTTTGGGGAGAATCGCCCACCCCTACAAAAATATGTCACAAGACAACCAGACGGAGTTCCGTCAAGAAGGCGAACCAGCTTTCAATACGGACACAGAGAACGATAACTCTGCCGATTCGTCATCGGAAAACACGAACATCGACCAGACTCCATCGTCCGAGGAGAATAATAACACGGACGCTAATAATCAAAATGGTGATGATCAGAATGGCCAGAAAAAGGATGATAATAACCTCGCTAACCACCCACGTTGGCAAGAGCGAGAAAACGATTGGACTAAGCGCTTTAATGAGCAAGAGCAACGACACGTCAGTGAGCTTGCAAAAATAAGGCAAGAGTTTGAGGAAAAGCTGAAAGGCTTTGCTCCAAAAACTGAGTCCAATCAAACTATTCAGATGCCATCATGGTTTGGAGGCACTGAAGAACAGTGGAAAGAATTCCAAAAATGGAACCAAGAAGCGATTTCCCAAGCCAAAGCTGAGGCTGTAAAAGAAATCGAAACTAGAACAGGTGCTGAGCAAAAAGCCATCGATGATGCCACTAAATATCTTAATGATGAAGTGTCAGCCATCGAATCGGACAAAGAACTCAACCCAACTGGTGCCAAGATCGACAGAAACAAGCTTATGAAAATCGTGTTAGATTTCAAGCTTGTGGACACAGAGGGTAGATGGAATTATAGAGCAGGCTGGGCATTTTTGAGAAATCAAATCTCGTCTCAGAAAAACAATGGTAAAAACATTGTCGATGAGAAAAAAAACATTGCAGGAGCTTCCATTGGTGACAAAAAATCAGATACCAAACCACCATCCTTCATGACCTCCGAGGACTTCTCGAAGCCCGGCAACAGGCCATGGTAGGAATTAATTATTAATTAAACACACAAAAACATGGCAGAATTATATGGACAACGTGTTCAAACCACAGTGCAAACAAAATACTTGCCATACGTGGTTGACACGATCTTAAACTCAAATGTCTTGTTTCAGCGTGTAGTCAGAGGAGCTAAGAAGTGGGGTGGAAGAACTCTAAGGGTCCCTGTAAAAGTATCAAAAAATACTACAGGTCAATCTTTCAGAGGATTCGACACATTCTCAGTTGCTGCAACAGACAACAGAATCGTGTTGGAATTCACACCAAGCTTCTACCAGATTACATGTGCTTTGCCAGGTGATGAGCTTTCAGTAGCTGACACCGAAGACAAAGTGCTGGACTTGATGAAATTAACGATTCAGTCAGACACAGAAGATATGGCCGATGACCTTGGCACAATCTTCTACGCAGACGGAACAGGAAACGGATCAAAGGATCCACTAGGTCTTGCTGCATTGGTTGATGATGGAAACAGCGTCAGCACAATCGGTGGACAGTCGCGATCAACATACTCAACATTAGCTTCCACAGTTACTGCATCCAGTGGAACATTGACTTTAGCTAAAATTGATACATTGTGGTCAGCAGTTACTTCTGGCGCTCAGAAGCCAACAGCTTTCTACACAACCGAATCAGTATTTAACTTATATGGTCAATTGTTGAGACCTCAAGAAAGAATTACCAAAGATGCAAGCACATTGAAGGGCTACAAAGGTGGAACAGGATTTACAGCATTGGAATACAATGCTACTCCTATTCTTGCTGATGAAAAATGCACTTCAGGAGCTTTAATCGCCTTGAACGAAAACTATGTTGACTGGTATGCATTGCCATTCTTCAACGCCAAACCTATTGCCTACAAATCCCAGATCAAAGGAAATGACTATGATGCTCCAATCGGATTGGGCAAGGAACATTGCCCTTGAACGTAATGCCTTCGCCAACAGGACCAGTCGGTCCAGTCGGGCCAACAACACCAACAGACGCAGTGCCAACATCAACCCAACCAGCGGGAACGCCGATAC
>CAITDX010000044.1 GCA_903891335.1 uncultured bacterium | reverse complement strand
CTACTGGTGCACTGAAATATGCAAATACACCTGAAGGAAGAATGGAGCATGAACGACATGAAAGATGGCACTTAATGGCTTTTAAAAGGTGGCCTCATCTAAGAATAATGAGTATTTTGCCAGAAGTGCTCGAAGGCATTCCTTATGCGTATTTCGATAGAGTTGATCCAAAAATGTTGTTGCTCGAAGAAGAAGGGAAGGTTTTATTTAACGAACTAAAAAGTATTGGTTTCTGGGATCCAAAACTCAAAGGTGCAAAGTATAGCTATGCTTTTTTGATTTGGAAGTATTTTGATATTGAGATGAGAAAAATGAAATTTACTGATCCTTTGATTATGCTTCTCGATAGAATGGAAGAGTTAATGAGTCAAAAAGTAGGTTATGTTTCAGAGAGTTTGATTCTTAATGATTTTGAAGAGTCGGTGAGTATGGTGCGACAAAGATTCGCGGATCTTTATCGGGCAGCAATTGAAGAAATTTTTAAGGAATTTAATATAGAGCAAGGCAAGTTAGTTATGTATCAAAATCTAATTACACACGCTTTGCAAGGAGCAGAAGAATATTTTTTTACAGCTGAAAGTAGAATAAAATCTTTATTTGGAAGTAAAATTACCCTTTAGGTGGTTGTTTTGGTTTTTAAGAAATTAGTTTACTTGCTCGCCGACTCAAAATATTACCGTACGTAAACGCATCTTCTGCCAACAACCTTTTATCTTGAATTTCTTCTTGCTGAAGTGCTTGGATTAAGTCACCGATTCTATCTACAAAAAAGCTAATTTTTGTTGGTATAGCTCTGTTGCTCAGCACGGTTTTTGCTGTTTTTAGTTTTTCGAGGAATTGTAGCATTCTCTTTTCTTTTCCTTGTAAAGTAAAATTCCCAACTCTTGACAAATCAGTGGTCATATCAAGCAAAATGGCTTTAGTACTCAGATGTTCCATGGTAATTTTTCCTTAAGTTTGACAATAATTTGACCACGAGTTTCTAGGCTAATGACTTCTCGACTCGGATTATTGTCATGAGGGCGAATATTGATCATTGAATCAAAATCTAAGCTTTCGTCGTCACTGTCAAAGCCACCTCCCCAGAGATTTTTTTGTTGACTACCTTGTTGTAATAACAGCTGTTCTCCATCGACATGGCGAGCGCCACCAATGGTTAGTTTTCCAGATTCGACATCAACTACAAACTTAATATAGCCGTCCAAATCTTCAGCTGCTTGTTGGATTTGTTGGTTGGTTGCGCGTTGATCTAGTAGAATTAACATCAAGAGTAGTATATAAATAGCTTGCTTATTTAGCAAATCAGTATTATTTAGAAAGGTCAGCAATGACAATTTCAAATATTAAGGCCCAAGAAATTTTGGCATCTGGTGGCTACCCCACCATTGAGGTGATTGCTACGCTTGAGGATGGTTCTCGAGGTCGAGCTTCAGTGCCCTATGGTGCTTCAGCTGGTTCTCACGAAGCCACTGTCCTCATGGATGGCGATGCGAAGCGCTGGCATGGCAAGGGTATGCTGCAAGCAATCGCCAACATCGAGCAAATTATTGCACCTGCAGTCATCGGCATGGACGCCTATGATCAGCGTAGCCTAGATGAAAAAATGATTGCGCTTGATGGTACACCCAACAAAGCTAAGCTTGGCGGCAATGCCATTTTGGCAGTGTCAGTAGCAGTAGCCAATGCTGCGGCAGTGAGTAAAAAAATTGAACTTTTCCAACATATTATTGAAACCTATCAGACAGGAGTTGACCTGAGTAAACTGCCTCAGCCAATGGTGGTTGCAATTGAAGGCGGCAAGCATGCCGATGAAACCACCGATCTACAGGAATTTTGTTTTTCGGCGGTGCGCAGTAATGCCAGTGTAGCTGAAAACGTCCGCATGATCATGGAAACCTATCATCAACTCGGCAAAGTGCTTAAAGAAAATAAACTCTCTACCAATGTGGGTAATGAGGGTGCTTTTGCTCCCAATGGCATACCGAGCAACGAAGCTCCTTTTGCATACATGCTCGAGGCAATTAAGCGAGCGGGTTATAGTGCCGGCTCAGAGATTGGCTTCTCGATCGATGCGGCTGCGAGTGAGTTTTTTGTCGATGGCAAGTATGATCTCAAAGTCGAGAAACGCCAACTCAACGCTGCTGAGCTGATTGCCTATTATGAGACCTGGCTGGCTAAATATCCCATTGTCACCATCGAAGATATGTTGCATGAAGATGATTGGGAAAATTGGACGAAACTAAAAGTAGTCGCTGATCAGCACAAAGTTGCTTTAATTGGCGATGACTTAACGGTCACCAACGTAGAGCGTCTGCAAAAAGCGATCGACACTAAGGCAATTTCAGCCATTTTGATCAAGTTGAACCAAATTGGCACGCTTACTGAGACTGTTGATTGCTGTATGCTGGCCAATCGTCATGGTTTGATGACCACCACTTCACATCGAGGTGGCGGTGAAACCAATGATGCGACCATGGTGGATGTGGCAGTGGCAGTGGGTTCTGCTTTCGTCAAGGTCGGTCCGACTAGAGGTGAACGTGTCTCGAAATATAATCGCTTGATGGAAATCGAGCGCATTACGAAAGGAGCTTCCTAATGACTAAAGTCGTCATTATTCGCCATGGTACCTCTATCTGGAGCGATCGCTTCACTGGTTGGATTGACATTGATGTCACTCCAGAAGGCATCAAGGAAACCTATCAGTATGGTTTGAAGCTCAAAGAGGCTGGCTTTACCTTTGATATTGCCTTTACTTCTTATCTGAAGCGGGCGATTCGCACGCTCTGGACAGTGCTTGATGCAACTGAGCAAATGTATATTCCCATCGTCAACAGTTGGAAGCTCAATGAGCGCCACTATGGCGCACTGCAGGGACTCAATAAACCAGAAACCGTCGAGAAACACGGTGCGGAGCAAGTGGCGCTGTGGCGTCGCAGCTATGATGTGCCACCACCAACACTCGACATCACTGATCCTGGTCACCCCAGTCACGATCCTAAGTACAAAGATATCGATCCGGCCCTTTTGCCTTCGACAGAGTGTCTTAAGGATACTTATGCGCGTAGTGTGCCCTATTGGCAAGCTGAAATTGAGCCATTGATCAAGCAAGGCAAGCAAATCATTCTCTCAGGTCATCATAATTCCCTGCGTTCGATTATCAAATATCTTGATAATCTTTCTGATGAAGCGGTGGTCGATTTGACCGTGCCCTACTGCATTCCACTGGTCTACGAATTTGATGATCAGGCTCGACCGATTCGTCACTACTACTTGGCTCCCGATGAGGAAGTGCAGCGCGTGATTGAAAGTATCAAGAATCAGACGAAGAAGAAGTAGTTTTGGTTGAATGTTTTTAAATCCAAGAAATCTTCAAGCGTTTGCCCATAGCGTTAGCAAGGGCAAGCATTGTTTTGAGGGTAACATTGCGTTGGCCATTTTCAATTTTGGTGATGGTGGCTCGAGGCACTTGCGAACGTTTTGCTAATTCTTCTTGACTTAGTCCGAGTTCCTGGCGATTTTGCTTGAGTCCCATGAGAATTTCGAGGTACGAAACCTCCTCTGCGATGGCTCTTTTTTCTTCCTCTGAGAATCTTTTATCAAATTCCTCGAGGGGAATGCTAAGCTTTTTGATTTTTTGAGGATTGAGTTTATGTGCTTTCATAGTTTGTTTTTATATTCTTGCAGTCTGTTGGTGGCTTTGATGATCTCTTTATGAGGAGTTTTTTGTTGTTTTTTGATAAATCCGCTGAAATATTATTGTGTCATAAACGACACCAAAAGTCAAGTAAAGCGAGAGAAAATTGTAGAAATGAAGCAACTCGGGCTAGCCCAGTTGGATTGGCTCTGCCCATCCCTGCGCAAATTTGAATCTTTTGCCATTTTTTTCGGCAATGACGGTGAAGGGGGCTGGGATTCTAGTCAAAGATCCATCAACACCAAAAGTAAAGGACCAGCCTTTATTTTCTAAGTATTTTTGTCGATTTGCATCCCAGTCTGCTCGTCCCATGGGAAAAGCTTCTGGACCAGCATAGTTCTCTTGGACTGTAGTGCGCATGAATTCAAATACAGTTTGAGGTAAATCAGGGAGTACGAAAACCTCTATTTTTTGTTTTTCTGCCATATAAAGGCAAATTCTACTCCCTAGTCTCTCTTTGTCAAATTTTCCAAAGTTTCTACCGCCTCTGCCACTCCATCCTCTGCTTGAGTGCTAACCACCAGATCAGCAATTGCTTTGAGTGAGTCTGGGGCATTGCCCATGGCGATCTTATAGCCGCAGTTAATAAGGAGTGGATAGTCGTTGTGACCATCGCCGATGCCAGCGATTTCGGTGAGTTCTAGATTCATCAGGCTCGCCCAGGCTTTGAGCGCGTTTTCCTTGCCGGCTTCGTGACTATTGATGTCGATGCCATAGCCGCGACGACTGGTGATTTTTGCCAGGTGAAGTAAAGGAAATTTAGCAGCAAGGTCACTGATTAGTTCATCAACCATTGGCTCTGGAGAGGCTGGCTCGATGACTATTTTGGGGACGCGATCATGGGGAATAGTGGCGAGATCGGCAAATTGTGCGCCGGTACCAAATTCTTTGACGATGATGCCGTCTTTGGTATAAGCAAAATCGCCGCTCTCAGCAGCGAAGTGAAATTGATCAGCGAAGGTGTGTAGATATGGAATCAGTGCGGTCACCGTTTCTGAATCGATATATTTACTCCAGAGCACTGCTTTGGTATTTGGATTAATAATTTCTGAGCCACCACGAACAATCAGTGGAGTGCTGACTCCTAACTCCGCTGCCGAAGCAGCGACGATACCTTGATACATTCGACCAGTGGCGATTGAGAAAATGAAGCCTTGCTTTTGAAAGGCGCGCACTGCTTCCACCACTGCTTCGGTGAGTTGATGAGTGTGGTCAGTCAGGGTACCGTCGTAATCAGAGATAAGTGCTTTGATCATAGAAAGCTATTGTACAATAGAAGTATGACAACAACCCTCTCGACTGGGGTTAAAGCTCCAGAATTTTCTTTATTAGATCAAAATGGTCAGTTACACCAGCTTCGTGACTATGTGGGGCGCTTGTTGCTGCTCTATTTCTATCCCAAAGACGATACGCCTGGTTGTACCACTGAAGCTTGTGGATTGCGTGATGCCTGGTCAGAGCTAACTGAGCTGGGAGTGGCGGTCTTGGGTATTAGTGCTGATTCGGTACAGAGCCACGCCAAGTTTGCTGATAAATTCAAGCTGCCCTTCCCCTTGCTGGCTGACACTGACAAAACCATGCTGCAAGCATATGGCGTTTTGGCCGAAAAAAGCATGTTCGGTAAGAAATTTATTGGCATTAAGCGCATGTCATTTTTAATTGATTCAGAGGGAAAAATTGCTAAAATTTATCCAGCGGTCAAGCCCGCCTCACACGCTAGTGAAGTGTTGGCTGACGCCCAAACTCTATTGAATCATGAAGCTCTTTAGTCATTGGCAGCGAATTATTCTTGTATTGGTTGTGGCAATCGCATTGTTCGCTGGAGTGGCTTTTGCGCTGAACTTCTATAATCAGGGTAAATTGCAAGCCTGGAGCCTACCTAATCTCTGGCGAACTTTGCTTACTTTTGATCAGCGTCAGCAGTCAACAAGGACAGCAGCTACTCGCGAGGCCACAGGCAGTGCTACGGCTGAGGCACCTTCATCATCTTCAATTCCCTCTCTGACTGCAACTCCCACGCCAGCTCCAGTCGACCCCTATGCTCATGATCCCGATTTGCGTGATGTACCCTGGGGACAAGCAGTGCAAGTCAGTGAAACAGGTTGGCGGATGAAAGTGGGCTTCGATGAGCAAATGGGCACCCCTCAGGAAACCTTCCAGGCCCTCAACCACTATCGCTATACCAAAGGTAAGTCAAATTTGACCTGGGATGATCGCTTGGCTCGCTATGCGCTCGAGCGAGCAACGTTCATCTGTCAGCATGGCTCAGACAGTCATGAGGGTTTCAAGCGGTATGTGAGTGAAGAAGAAGGCTATAAAACCTTGGGTTTTTATTGGTTGGGGGAAAACATGAGCACGCACATGCGCTTGAGTGGCACTCATCTGATTGAGTGGATGTATGCTGCCGACCCTGATCATGATGGTAACCAACTTGGCGATTGGAGTCATGTGGGAGTGGGGATTTTTGAGGATTGTTCAGCAGTAATTTTTGGAAACCTGATGATTTGAAGGTTTATTTGTGGCGCAATCTATTTTATAAATTAACCACCTATGATTGAAGTTCCATCAACACCGCCAGAAGGTCAGTTCAGTAGAGAATATCAGGTTGTAGAGGCTTCTGCTACATGTAAGAAGACCAACAAGACTTTCGAGGGTCAAATTAAATATCGAAGGATTGGTCTCACATCATAGAAATCGATGATTACTCTCCATTACTCAAGGCACTCATGGAAGACCATTATCAGAGTGGAAGGGAAATTACCAGAGATGGAAAGAACATTCAGTTTGAGCTATTTATTCCAGAATTAGGGATCAGAAACCTTAAGTTAGACGTACATTCAGTTTGGGTTGCACTTAGTGAGTAAGTTGATTGACATTAACAAAATCAATCCCAACTGCTGCTGCGAAGCCACTATCCGAAGCACTATCTCCCACCATCAACCACTTGGCTTTAGGAATTTGCTGTTCCGCTTTAGTTGTAGCAATGAGTTGCCATGGTGCAGCACTCGGTTTGAGATTGTCGACATCATCAACGGTGATAATGCGCTGAAAATAATCTTTGATACTGAGTTCAATCAGGACTGGTCCCACTACCGCTCGGCAATTGGAGGTTAGTAGGTAAAGTTGCTTCTGCTCTTGCTGTGCCTGTTTAAGTAAGGCGAAACCAGCCGGGACAATGTCAAAACCCTGATAATTTTGCGTCTCAATTCGCTGCTCAAAAGCCACAAAATCATCGCGAAAAGCCTTGCCATAACGATCGATGTAGCCGTGAATGTCGTACATGGTCAGCTTGGCAGCGTCCTCAGCGTTGAAATCTGCCTCATAGTTTTGGACGACTGATGCGATTTGCCTATGCCACTCTGGCCAGCGAATCTGTAGTGTGGCGATGGTTTCGTCGAAGTCGAAGATGAGGTGAGAATAAGAAGATAGATTCATGAGATGGTAGATATGATACCATGGAAGAGAAGGAGTTTTTCTTGTATGAAAAAATACCTCGATATCGCGGTGTGGGCTTTGCTTCTTTTCCTCATTACTCCCAGTGGAATGGCACTGGCTTCTTGGAATGCTGTACCAGGAGACGCAACCTATTCATGGAAGTTGTCGCTAGAGAAAGTTGCACTTGCCTTACTAAGTCCCTCCGATGCCTTGCAATCTGCGACGCAGGTTAAGATCGCCGAGCGCCGATTCAATGAATTTCAAAAAGTTGCGACCAGCGAATATGCTGCCACTGGTATCGTCCAGCTCAACCAACAGTTGTCAGCGACAACTACTGATATCAAGCAAATTAAAAGTGCGACGGTCAAAACAGAGGCGCGTAATACCTATGTAGCTACGCTCAAGAAAATGAACGCTGATTTGGAAGAACAGAAACGAGTGGTTGTGCAAGAAACGAGTCAGACGACGACTCACCAAGCAGCCGCGCCGCAAGGTAAGATGGGTCAATCAGGTGTGGTTGGAACTACTCAGCCAACGACTACCCAGCAGGATGCTCAGCTTCCACCAACGAATGCCACCGGAAATAATATGCCTTCTGCCAATACAACTACTGCTCCCGCTGTTCCGCTTGTTCCAACTACTTCTGAGCAAGTAGCCCAGCAAATTGAGCAAACCCAATCAAACATCGAGCAAATTATCCAAGAATTAGAAGACATGGAGTTTGAAGGCGAAGAGGAAGATGAGAGTGAAAATAAGGGTGGAAATGGTAAGAACGGCAACGGCGAGGACAACCAAGGTAAAGATAAGGGCAAAGGTGATGATTTGAAGGGTTTGACTCCCGATGAGAAGAAGGGAATGTTAGAGGAGATAAAGTAGTAAGATTTTTATGGGTTTCTTTTAGATGAGGTGTATAATTAACTAATTATAATGAAAGATTTTTTATGTCAATTGAACATCAGATAAAACAAAAGTTAGAAAAACATGGCATTAGTACTGAAAATTGGGGTGTTGGAAAAGCTAAAACTCTTGAACACCTCGTCAAAGAAGTGCTTGCAGGTGAAACACACTTAGTTGAGTCAGGGAATGAACTATTGAGAAGAGTTGAATTTGTGCACGTCGAAGTGTACTTTAGCAAGGATGGAGTCACTTTTCAACTAATTGAAGATAGGCAAGAATTTAGTGATGGACGGACTCGCCGACGAGGTTTGTCTGGAGTGAGTGAAAAAATGTCTCCGAATGAGAATGTTATGAATGCCATTACTCGAGCTCTTAGAGAGGAATTAGGAGTCACGCATAGCACTGACATTGAATATATTGGCCGAGAAGACGAAACGATTGATTCTCCAAGTTATCCAGGATTAAAGACAGAGTACAAAAAACACGAAGGATCCGTAAATCTCTCTGAAAGAGATTTTAATCCTAGTGGATATATTGAAGTCCAAAAAGACAAAAAAACTTTCTTTGTTTGGAAGCAAATTTAGACTTTACTCCACCCTCTCCCCCCTCACCACAAATCTGAGGCGGTCCATGAATCCTGAGCAAGTATAGAGCGTCAGGGTTTCCGTTTGTGTTGGCAGGAGAAACTCAGTTTCATCTGGTTGAACTTCGGCAATCTTGGTGATGCGATAGCGATGTTCTTGGCCGTCAGCGGTAGTCAGGGTGATGATTTCATTACCTTTGAGTGCGCGAATATTGCCCATGATTTGCCGCGTGTTGTGGCCATAAATGATGATGTTGCCTTGCTCGCCAGGTCGGGCCGAGCTGGCTAGATGCGAAGCTTCTTTCTCAGCGATTGTCCACTGATTTGCCACTAAGGTTTGTTGGCTAATGTCGACATCGACAAACCAAGGAATCTTGATGTGGACTGGTCGACGCTCTGCCCCTTCAACTTCATAGGAAGCATATTGACCGAGTATTGTCTCACTGATGGTAAGCGCTTGATAGCGGAAATACCAGTGTAGACCTGAGAGAGCCATCAAAAATATCCCTACCACCATTAAGGCGATAGGGATATTCAGTTGTGATAGTGAAGCAAAGCGCTGTTTGCGTTTTGCTGGCTTTTGAATCTGTTTAGTTCTTCTTCTTGGCATGCAACATGGCTCCGACAGAAGTCATTGTAGCACCACTGAGACCGACAATGCTCATAAGCACGTCTTCGAAGACACCAGTTTCGGCGTAGGTATTCGCACCAAGGACTTGACCAGAACTAGCTGGAGTGCTGACTGGAGTACTGATGGCACCCATTTCCTGACAGTTAGTTTCGGCAGTTGCTTTGGTTTCTTGAGTAGCAAAACCATTGTTTGGAGTAGCCTTGACGACTGCTTCACCAGTGAAGGTGAAAGAGGTTGTGAATTGTTTGTTCACAAAGTTGAAGCACGGCCATCTTTGTTGGTGTAGGCATTCTTGCTTAAACCATTGTAAGTGAAGGTGACGAGCACATCTTGGACTGGTTTGTCATCAGTTTTCAGATCCATCTCAGCACGGAAATCATATTGGTCACAAGCCAAGTGCTCTACCCACAGCTTGGAAGACTCATTGTTGGGATCTTCTGGAGTGGGAGTTGCGGTTGGAGTCACACTTGGAGTAGGAGTTGCGGTGGGAGTAGGAGTTGGTTCCTGGCATTCCTCTAATTCAGGGTTTTCTTCGCAAGGATCAACCTCTTCACAAGATTCTGTCGCATCACATTCAATTGGGCCACATTCACCTTCAATTTCTCCGCCTTCGTAGTCACATTGAGTGGGACAAGCGACGGTTTCTTCACAGGTGTCTCCTGGGATTTCACAGTTGTTGTTGAAAACGGCCTGACCTTCAGTAGTCCAGTTTTTACCGGCGTAGTTTTTTGCAACTTCATCAGTGTATTTTTTTACACCTCCTGGTAAATTAATTTTGCATGCCTTAGTTGAGTCATCACTAGTATATGCAGCCTCATCCTCAGGACACTCTGTCCAGCTAAATGGAGGGATGATATCTCCCCAACTATGATCGGCAATGCCAGCATACCAAACTGGGCCATTGTGAGTGTCATGACCATTTGGCACGGTGACGATTGAGTCATAGCTAACTTCTTTTTTGCCGTTATCATAAGGATTAGTGTGAGAGTCAGTAGCATGACAAATATCAATTTTTTCTGGTCTAGCTGCTTCGACTGGTCGAACGATGCTATTAATTTTTTCCGCATTTGTAGCTGAAAAAAGCATCATACTAAATACAGTAAGAGCCATGCAGAAGTTAGTGCTGATTTTGAAGGTGGTCTTCATATAGATTTTATTTATTTGGATAGATAGAAACTACATATCTATATCTATCAATATAATAATATAATGTATTATATCAAAATATATCAAATAGTAACAGTAGCGATAGAGCACATTTTTAGCTTTCTTGCCAGATTCGCATATTTTTGTCTATAATTTCCACTAATGTCTCAGCCTTTTCTCATTCTTCTACGTGGCATCAATGTCGGTGGCAAAAACATCATTGCAATGAGTGCCTTGAGGGATTCTCTAACAGCAGCTGGTTTCACTCAAGTTCAGACCTATATCCAGAGCGGCAATGTCTTACTTTGCAGCCACTTATCTGAAAAAGCATTACAACAACAAGTGCAGGCAGTTATACAAGAGCGTTTTGGTATTGCCATTCGAGTTTGGGTGCTAACGCAGGCGGCAGTTGAGCAGATTATCAAACAGAAACCGCCTGCATTTGGTCAAAATCCTGATCAGTATCGCTATGACGTGCTTTTTCTCAGTGCCCCAGAGTTAGTAGAAACAGCGCTTTCGCAACTGACACTCAAACAAGGAGTTGATAAGGTTACCGCTGGTCCAGGAGTGCTCTACTTCACTCGTCAGATCGCTAAACTCAGCCAAAGTCACCTCAGTCGTATCGTGCAGTTGCCAATTTATCAGGAAATGACCATCAGAAATTGGAATACGACCAAGAAGTTGGGGTTACTGATACAACAGCCAGCGACTGAGTAGTTCTCTGCGCGTATACTAATAGCAGTATGTTGTCGGCTCATTTCAATCACCTTCAAGAACGCATCTACCACTTAATGATTACTCTTTCAAAGTGGCTCAAAGCTCAGTCAAAGAAACGCTTGTTAATTTGGCTGGGAGTTGTAGTGGTTTCACTAGCACTTCTGCAGGTGGTAGTGGCAAATCTGCGATTGCGGGTGAGCCTGCACCAACGGCAGCAGGACAAGCAAGCTGCAAGAGAGGCAGCCGATGTAGCTTATCAGGCGTTGCTTGAGCAACAAACCCAAGAGCAGGCAGAGCGTGCGCAATTGCGACAGCAGGCACCACTCGAGCGTCCACAGCTGGTTGGGATTCAAAACCTCTATGTCTTTTTTGTGCGTCCGCCAGACACAAGCGATGCACAAATCATGCCTCTCATTAAACAATTACAACAATTTTCTAGCACTCGCTACGATTCTCTTTTTGCGATGCACACCTTTTTTGCAGAGCAAGCGCGTAACTATCGAGCCAAGCCATTTACGCTTGTCCTCCATCTGGCTCCCACCATTGAAGAGCTTGCAGTTAATCGAGTTGGTGATGTGATGGAGTTTTGGGATCGAGATGTCTATGCAGTCCAGAAGTTACAGGATCAATTTGCAACTATTCTTGCCAAGCACAAGATTGTCCTTGGCGAAGGAAAATCTGCGCTTTTTATTTATTTTGATGATAGTTTTTTAGGCGATGAGACTGCTGATTCATTCTATGATCAGAAAGCTTTTCGTTCCTTTAGCGATGAAGGACAGCGACAAGCGTATGTCAACGCCTATGATTTCTCAGTGGCATTTGCCTCCACCCTCGTTGAGATTGCAGCTCATGAGACCCTTCACCTCTTTGGAGCCAAGGATAAATATCTAGAAAATGAATATGGTTGTGAGGCAACTGGTCGCGGTAATCCCGATCAGCAGCCGACTTTTCCTCAGAAAACTGGCGATATTATGTGTGGATTGATTGAACAAAGAGAAGGTGAGTTTCACCGAGCCGAATTTCAGCAGGGTGAACTGGTGATTAACCGGCACACCGCTGCTGAAATTGGTTGGATTCCGTTATCAGAGTAATTTAGAGTTTGTATTGGACTTTAATACTGTTGTACTCATCCTCGACATCATTGTAGGCGTCCTCAAGACGATCAGATAGCTCTTTGGCTTTCTTATCGAAGCCATCTTCAGCTTTTTCTGAATCAGTGTTGATGCTTTGCATGACTTCTTCAAATTTTTGAGTAGCAGCAATGATGTCTTGTTGTGAGCGTTTGCCGACAGCGTCCTTCATTGATTTAAGCAGACCAGTGGTCGCATCAATTGATTTCAGGAGGACATCATGGCCTTCAACAAACCAGCCAGCTGGCTGCATGCCTTTGAATTGCTGGTAGATGTCATCATGTTGACCGATATATTTTTCTAGTTCAGATACATATTTACCTGGATCTGAGTACATGTAATTGCTGACGCCAGCGATGGCGACGTTAAATTCTTCATATGCTTTGAAGGGAGCAATATATTTCTCGCCAATAGCGACGTAGTCTTTTTGAACGGCAACGACTTCATTGGCTACTTGGATGTATTCATCAAGTGCAGTTCGGTATTCTTTAAGTTGGCGCATGGTGATTTTTTCACTCAATTCATTAAGATTCTTTTGCTGTTCTTCTGCATTTCTCAATGAGTTTTCAGCTTCCTCAAGACTGCGCTCCATTCCCGCAGAAGTTTCAGGTTCATCTTCAACTACTGCAGTCATGATATCACTGAGGGTTTTGTTATAGTCGGTGACAACATCTTGAGTTAGGAGAGCTTGCTCACGAATTTTGGCAGGAGCGGCCAATGAACTAGCAATGAAGTAAATGCCTGCGGCAATAATAGCGACCGCAGCTACTCCAGCTACAACCATCATGGGTTTTTTAGCTGGTTTTTGATCTTGACTCTTTGTTTCTGTTGGCGCTTGCATGATGGAAGCTTGTTGTGCTTGCTCACTTGCTGTTGCCGTTGCTTGGTCATTGGCGATGTTTGGCATTGTATATCCCGTAAAATTGGTACTGAGTATATTGTAGTCCATTGCGCTTCATTTGTGCAAGCGAGGTAGTTTCTTGTGGGTTAGTTGTGTTTATTCATCATGGGGAATACGAGATTGCTTGCTACAAATTCTCCAGCGAGGATAAAATAACAAAAAAGAGCGGATAAACCGCTCTTTTTATCTTGTGACCCCATGGGGAATCGAACCCCAGTTGCCGGGATGAAAACCCGAAGTCCTAACCGCTAGACGATGGGGCCGTCTAGATTGTGCGCTGGTTTGTTCATTTGATTTAGAGCCAAGTGATATTCTCGAAATGAAGTATCTCTGGACTCTGCAAATTACCAACGATGGATATGATATCAAATCGATACGCTTTTTGGTAGTCGTGTTTGCGTAAAAAGGCGTGAGCAACCTGGTTCATGCGATTGATTTTGCGCGCATCGACACTGATACTCCCCTCTCCAGCTTGCATAGAACGGCGATATTTGACTTCGACAAAAACAATTTCATCAAAAGTCAGATCAAGCATAATGAGATCAATTTCGAAATTGCCAAGCCGCACATTGCGGTCGAGCAAACGATAGTTCTTCAGAAGGAGAAAGTGGAGGGCTAAATCTTCAGCAGCTAACCCATGAGCGAAATTAGGCAGCTTTCGCTGTGTTTTTGAAAAGACTTTTTTCTTTAACTCTGCTGGCGGCTTTACCGATCTTCTCACGCAGGTAATATAGCTTACTGCGCTTGATTTCACCACGGCGTTTTACTTCAATTTTCTTGATGCTGGGCATGAGCATGGGGAAAATCTTCTCTACGCCAACGCCATTGCTGGCGATTTTGCGGACAGTGAAGCTTTTGCCAGTTTCACGGTTTTTGATGGCAATAACCAAGCCTTCAAAAACCTGAACTCTGGTTTTTTTGCCTTCAGAGATTTCTTGGTGGACGCGAATGGTGTCACCAACGTTAACTGTTTCTTGTTGATAGATAAAAGTCTGTGCCATAACAAACGGGTATTGTAGCAAATAGATCAAGAAAAAACTAGCAGAAGTTATGAATCGCTTCGATCTGAGTTTGATTAGCTCGAGCGTTTATTCTTTTCTTCCCAGATACTGCGCAAATATTCGATAAAAATTGGGTGTGGTGCCAGCGGTGCAGACTTGTACTCTGGGTGCGCTTGAGTCGCTAAAAAGAAGGGATGCTCTTTGGGCGAGAGTTCAATCATCTCGACGAAGAAATCATCTGGGCTGGTGCCTGAAATCACAAAGCCTTTTTCTTCAAGTGCTTGACGATAGTCATTGTTGAACTCGAAGCGGTGGCGGTGACGCTCGGAAATCAGGTTGTTTTTGGGATCTTTGAAGGCTTGATGCTTCTTGTAGATGCTATGGGCGAGGGTGCCCGGTTTGAGAATGCAATCGTAGGCGCCAAGGCGCATACTGGCACCAGTACCTTTGATTTTTTGGTAACGCTCCTCAAAAGGAATTGAGTGGATAATCTGGTGAGCGGCAGTTGGATCGACTTCTTCAGTGTTGGCATCGGTCA
Source organism: uncultured bacterium (assembly GCA_903891335.1). GTDB lineage: Bacteria > Patescibacteriota > Microgenomatia > UBA1400 > PJMF01 > UBA1364. The sequence continues at coordinate 18,425 of CAITDX010000044.1, read as the reverse complement.
AGCCGACGACGTGGCGGGCAAATTCGATTGAGGCTAATTGCATGCCGTAGCAGAGTCCTAAGTAAGGGATCTTGTGTTCCCGAGCATAGCGAATGGCTTCAATTTTGCCTTCCACTCCCCGGCCGCCCCAACCAATGGGCACAATAATGCCATCGACTTCTTGGAGATTTTTGAGAGCACTGGCGTCTTTTTTCTCAAGACTCTCGGCATTGATAAAGACAATTTCGGCGTCAATTTTTTCATGCCAAGATGAGTGACTAATTGATTCAAGCAGTGAGGTGTAAGAGTCTTTGAGCTCGTAGTCGCCTGTAGCAATATATTTAGCAATAATGCCGATTTTGACCTTTTTGGTCTTGTCTGCATAGATATTATCAACCATTTGCTGCCAGGCAGTGAGATTGATTTTCTTAGCAGTTAGACCGAGTTTAGCCAGGACTTTCTGACTAAAATCTTGGCGATTGAAAATCAAGGGAATTTCGTAGATCGATTTGCAATCAGGATTGGAAATAATGTCTTCTTTGTCCATGTTGCAGAAATAGGCAGTTTTTTCTTTGCGTTTTTCGTCAATTTCCAGCTCGCCCCGTCCGACGATGAAGTCAGGCTGAATACCCATGGAGTTTAGGGCTTTAACTGAAAGTTGGGTGGGTTTGGATTTCAATTCATTGATGTGTGATGGAGCTGGGAAATAGGTGACGTGGAGCAAAATCACATCCTGAGGTAAGGTCATTTTCATGATCCGGTATGCCTCGTAGTAGATGATGTTTTGATACTCGCCAGCGGTACCACCTAACTCAATTAGGATGATGTCGTGGCCTTCAGCGGCCTCACGGATGCGGCGAATGACTTCCTCTGGTACGTAGGGAATGGCGTCGACCGTGGCGCCGCCATACTCGAGGTTTTTGGTGCGTTCGATGACGGAAGTGTAGATCTGACCCATGGTGGTGAAGTTTTTGTAGCCAACTTCCTTGCCAAGGAAACGCTCATAGGAGCCAAGATCGAGATCAGCTTCGAGGCCATCTTCACACAAAAAGACATCACCGTGCTCAACTGGATTGATGTTGCCAGAATCAAGATTGAGGTAGTTCTCACACTTGATGTTGGTGACGCTGTAGCCCTGTTCTTTGAGCAAAACACCGAGCGAGGCAGCGGTAACGCCTTTGCCTAAGCCAGAAAGAACGCCGCCGGAGACGAAAATGTACTTGGTGGCTCGAGAGCCGTTTTTGGGTTTGAGGAAGCCGCGAATGTCTATCATCACGGGATTTTATTGTAGGTGAGAGATGACTATTTTGATAGTAGTAATTTTTAAGTCTTTGATCCTTAATGAAGAATACTATAGAACTGTGTATTTTTGTGTATGAATAGAGAAGAAACATTGGGAGCCCCAGCAGAAACACTATCTGTTCAAAAAAAAGAATGGTCTGTTGATGAAATTAAAGATGCTCGGTCTCATTTTTCTGATGAAGAATGGGTTGATTTTTTATTAAAGTTAAACAAAGAATCATCATCTTGGTATAAGGAAATTGACATAATGATTCTAGATTTGAGTCAGGAAAAGATTGATGCAATCTTGGGAAATTTAGGCTCAAAAGCAAAAGTGAAATTTCTAGAACCTTTTACGAAAGATTTTCTCAATAAAATTTTATTAAAGATGAGTTTAGAACAGTTCTCTCAATTCATCGTAGGAATGAATCAGGAAGAATTAACCAGTTTGGTCAAGAACTGTGATTATTATGCAGAATTATCAGTAAGACAAGCTGATGAAAAAATGGCAATTCTAGTTAAAGAAATAAAAAAACAATTTGAATTAGATCAGGTAGACGACTTAAATGGAGATGGCGTTGCGAATTATTTGGCTTGGCTAAAGAGTTCAAAAGTTTTTACACCGAAATTGTTTTATAGGAATAAAGATAATCGTAAAATTGAGATGGCAATGGCTGCAGCTCAATACGCTTGGGTTAAGACACTTGCTGAAATTAGGGATGGAATCCCAACAGAGATGTGGCTCAAGTTTCTTGAGGGACAGAGTGGGTATCGAATGTCTCCAGACTGTTTAGATTCAGTGACGATGAGTTTAAGACCTGATTTATTGAAAATACTGAAAAGTGGAGTGACTGAAGAATTTTATCCACAATGGTCTCATTTAATAGGAAGAAGTTTCCGCATATCGAGAATTCCTGCTACAGAACAGTCGCAATCCACAGAAACAGTTGATTTGATCATGGAGGGAGTATCTGAGGAAGATTGGCGCGAAACCATGGATGTAGATAAGTTGGTTGAAATAATCAGGGAGGGGAATTTAATTTTATTACAACAAATTAAGTCAAAGCTCTCCGCGAGAGAAGAAGTTGAGGGTCAAAGACAACCCATTTCTGCAACTTGGTCTAGGCTAATATACCCCTCCACATTAAAAGCAGTGTTAATTGCAAGGGAAAGTAGGGGTTTGACTGAGGAAATTTCAGCAGATAAAAGAATAGCAATTTTAGAACTAATAGTTGAGGGAGTTGATTCAGAAACTATTAGAAGTAGCTTGCTTGGCCAATCAATGTATGGCTTATTTATCGAAATGGAAGGTAAGCTAGATGTTGATGTTCTCAGAATATTTAGGCAGAAGATGAATGACTACGATTGGAACATCATCATGAAAAGTCATCGAGTTGGGGAAAATATTCTGTCTAAGACTAGGAATAATAGAGAAGTTTTGCAATTCATTCTCGATAATACCGAAAATGATGTTTTGGTTCAGATGCTTAACACTCATTTATATAAAAATTATGGATTACCCTTATTTCTTTATAGTCAAGATGAGATGGAGCTGATTAGAAATAAAATAGGTAGAGATAATTGGCTAAAAGTTATTTCACATAAACCATATGATTCAAATGATTCGCCTATTGAGCGGGCTGTCAAAAATAAAGACTGGGGAAGGTTGGGTTTTCTAGTTTTAGATTACATGGATAGCAAATTTCATGAATTTGGAGAAGAGACGAGGAATATTCTATTGCAGCTGCCGGTGGTAAATGCTCTCAGCAGGGCTGTTTCAGTTGAGAAAACAACTTTTTCTGAATTTACTCTAGAGCAAAAGAGTGCTATTTGGAAAGGGCACACAGTTGCTTTAAAGCTATGGGATGCCCTAGCTTTACCAATGCATAGTGCTGAAGATTTTGATTTAATTACCAGAGCCACTTTTAATAGGGAAATAACTATGCCAGATGCTATTTCTGATGAAACAATGCTGGCATCCTATGTCAAAACAGGCAACGAATTATCTAAATACAGCGAGGAAGAAGCCGTTAACGTCAATGATGTGATTCGAGAGATTGGAATTAGACTCTTGGTTCCGTTAGCTATTCTCAAGATTGGCAGGGGTGTGTCCGTCGAGAAATTAAGAGAAATAATTTCAAAGTCAGTGAGTATGGCGCAGAAAATGATCTTGGCTGGTAATTTTGAAATAAGTAATAATTCAAGCATTCCACTTTCAGTTAAAGAATTACTTGATCTTTCCAAACAATGGCATTTAAACCACAGTGTTATGCCAAGGGAGATTGTTGACTTGCTTGACTGGAAAGAGTGGAAATCTTTGGTCGGAAATGATGATAGTGATTCTGTGGCACCTTCTTTTTTTGAATATTCAGTTGATTCACAAAAAATTGGGGTTTCTGTTTTAACAGATTCAGATTTATTAGCGCAGGAAAGTGGTAGTCTCGATCACTGTGTTGGTCGAGGTGGATATGATGTTAAATGCGCGCAAGGGAGAGCTCATATTCTTTCGATTAAAGTATTTGATGGAGTGGAAAAAAAATGGATCAGCAGTTCGACTGTTGAACTAAACAATAATTTAGAGGTGATACAGCATTTCGGCAAAAGAAATTCTCAGCCAAGAAAAGCTGAGTTGGAGGCGGTAAAGCTTTTTATTGCTGATATAAAAAGTAAACGATTGAAAAAGACAGAAAAACTTGGGGAAACGGCAAAGAGCTTGTCATGGGCTAAGGACCTTGAAGCTAGATTGGGAAGTGATAGTAAATTTAGATCTATTGGTTTTGTTCCCTCAGTTGAAAAAGTACAGGCAGTCATGGAACATTATGCTCATTTGTCTTGGAAAGTTAAAAATAATAAAGATGGCTCAGTGGAGTTGCGTTCGATTTTTTGTCCAAAAATAGTATCGAGAAAAGTTGGAGGTAGCTATTTGCATAGAACAAATTTTTTTGTAGATGGGCCAAAAGGCAGAGTGTTGATGAATTCTAGTTCGCTTATTGATGCAATACTCCCAACTTTAGACTATTGGACTAACAGACTCATGCGTGAAGTTAATCAAAACAGTGAGCTTGAACTCAAATCTCTTTCAGAAATTTTTTCTGTCAAAAAATAAATTATGACTTACCAACCAGACACTTATTATGTCAAAAACTAAAACTCCACTCAAAAAAGTCTACACCAAAACCGGTGATCAAGGTAAAACTGCTTTAATCAGCGGCGAGCGTTTGCCAAAAAATAGCTTGGTCTTTGAAGTACTTGGTACTCTTGACGAATTTAATGCTAGTTTGGGGGTGGTGGTTCTGGCATGTGGGCGAGCTCCACAGGAATTGCAATCTCAGGAGATTTTTCAGCGCGAAAAACAGTTGCTGCTTGATTTGCAAAATGAGTTATTCAAGCTTGGGGCAGAAATTGCTGCTTCACCGCGAGTGAAGCTAGCCGATGCTTTTGTAACACGCTTAGAACAAGAAATTGATTTTCTCCAGGATGATTTGGGCGCCAATTGGCGCTATAAATTTGTCTTGCCAGGAGGCTCAGAACTAAGCGCTTTCTTAGATCTGTCGCGCACCATCTGTCGGCGTTTAGAGCGTCGACTTGTATCTCTAGACAATGAGCGCGATGTCAGGCAGGTGGTATTGCAATGTAGCAATCGCATCTCTGATTATCTGTTTACCTTACGCACTTGGATCAATGAGCAATTACAGATAGAAGAAGTGGAATTTGACGCTACGAAGTAGCCAAGGGTCTCGAAGCGAGTCTTACTCTCAATATCGAAACTTCCGAATCAGTCCCACCACTCTACCCTGGATCTGGACATTGGTGGCATAGATTGGACTCATGCTGGAGTTGGCTGGTTCGAGGCGAATGCGAGTCACTTCTTTATAGAAACGTTTGAGAGTGGCCAGGCCATTGTCGAGGAGTGCGACGACGATGTCGCCATTACTCACCTCTGGAGTTTCTTCGATGACGACATAGTCACCATCATCGATGTGATCCTCAATCATAGATTTACCACGCACTTGTAGGACATAGGCGCGCTTCTTGCCAGTAATCATCTCTGGAGAAACCTTGAAACTAGCATTGGGATCTTGATGTGGTTCAATTGGTGAGCCAGCTGCGATGAAGCCTAAAAATGGCAAATCCACACTGTCGGTGATATTGATAAAGGTGCGGTCAACCAGCTCGATACCACGCACTGCTCCTTCATGTTTGCGGATTACTTTCTTGCGTTCGAGCGCTTGGAGATGCTCATGGACAGTAGCTAGAGAAGACACATTGATCGAGTCGGCAATTTCCTTGAGGGTGGGAGAATACCCATTCTTTTGGACATATTGAGCGATGTAGTCCACAATTTGGCGCTGGCGCTTGTAGAGGGTAACTGCCATAGGGTTGCTTTCTGCTTCAAGCCAAGTTGAAGGCATGAAGCGGTGATTAACTATAACGAAGATTAACCATAAAATAAACGAAAAAAAGGCAAAGGTCAACGGGTAATTTACGGGAAATTGGAAAAACCTAGGGATTTAATTGATGGCTTGACTCAGCTCTCGAGAAATTTCTAAGAGGCGGTTGTATTTACTGATGCGTTCACCACGATTGAGCGGACCAAATTTGACGTAGTTAGCTCCTACGGCTACTGCCAGGTCAGCAATCAGCGTTTCATTCGTTTCGCCACTGCTGTGGGAAAGGATGAGATCAAGTTTAGAATCTTTGACCAGCTTAATACTTTCCATGGTTTCACTAATTGTCCCCAGGTGTTTGGGCTTGACGACCACTGCATTAAACTCTTGGTTTTGCAGGCCTTTTTGAATTAGTGATGATTTAGAAGAAACATTGTTGCATCCAGCAATAGTTGTAGTTCGACCAATTTCTCTGCTCAACTCTTGCCAGGCCGTAGCTTCGTTTTTGGCGAAAGCATCTTCTAGATAGATGAGTTTATAGCTTTCGCGCAATTTTTTATAAAAAGTAATCAATTCAGTAGTGCTCATGCCTTGACTATTGTCCCGGACGCGATATTTGCCTGCTTCGTAAATATCGTAGGCAGCAGCATTGAGGCCAAAAAATAAGTCTTGAGCGAAGTTATAGCCAGTTTGGCGAATTACTTCGATGATCAGCTCAAATGCATCGGTATTTTTGTACAGATTGGGGCTAAAACCACCAGTGACACCAATCGAGTGAATGGCTCCTTTACTGATCAGCAAATCTTCGAGTTTTTGTTTGACTACGACAGCCATTTCAATGGCTTTCTCTAGAGAAAAGTGACTAGCGGGCAGCAGTAAAAATTCGCGAAAATCCAAGTTTTTGCCACCATGCACACCCCCATCGAGAATAGTAAAAATGCAACTGGGCATGGTGAGATCAGTGGTGAGACGATATTTTTTCTGGATGTACTGGTACAGTGGTAAGCCGACACTGAGTGCGCCAGCCTTGAGGACTGCTTGAGAAACTGCCAGGATGGCATTGCCACCGAGCTTGCTTTTTTGGCTGGTACCATCAAGTTTAATCAGGAGGTGATCGATATCGCGCTGTTTGAGGACATCTTTGCCGATAAGTTGAGGGGCAATGATTTGATTGATGTTGTCGATAGCTTTTTGGACCCCCAATCCCCCCATGCGTTTGTCATTGTCACGCAGCTCGACCGCATCATAATCACCACCACTAACAGCAGTAGGAACGCTAGTGATCACGGAAAAACCGTTATCAAGCCACAGCACGAGTTCAATGGTTGGCCATCCTCGACCATCCAAAATCTCGCGGGCTTGCAAGGCGTAAATCAAAGCCATAGGGTAGCTCTAGTATAGGCACTCTATGCCAACTTTTCTAGTTCATGTTTAAACCAGTCGACTACTGGAATTGGACAGGGGTTGGTTTTTTCTAAGTATGCTAGATATAAGTTGGTGAAAGTACTCAGTGTCACTAGCTCAAAAACTTGCATTAGTTTGTTTTCTGACTCAAGAGTAACTTCGAAGCTCTCAATACCTGCCTGATTAACTGCTTGTTGGGTCAGAGTAATGCGTTTTTGAATGGCTTCTCGATAGAGCTTAGATTGGAAGAAGACGAAGAAATGGTTAAGGCCATTACTCTTGGGAAAAGTTAGTCCTTCCATCAGGTGATGATTGATCTCAGGAATGATCTTGTAATCAGCGAAGCTCTTGGCATTTTCATTGAATTGATTGGCAGCGATGTGGAGTGCTCCCTCTAGGAAACTGGCTCCAACCAAGATGGGTCGTCGCTCAAGTAGCATGTAGGCTAGGAGTTTGGCTTGATTTTTGTCCTGAGGTACTTCGACGAGACAGCGCTCCATGGTTTGATTGATGGCATCCAAGACTTGATGATAGTCCTCTTCACTGAAACTAAGCAGTTCAAGCTTGCTCAGCATGAGCAACATAGCAGTGATGTTGTAGGCAGTGGCCATGCGCGGTTGGTTGGAAGGATTCGCCTTGGGATTGATGAGGTAGCTTGGGTAGTTTTTGGCTTTGGCGAGCTCGGCAAGTTTGCCGCCAGCAGCCAATACCGCAATCAGTGCTCCCCTTTCTTTAGCAGTGGCTGCCGCAGCTAAGGTCTCCTCAGTGTTACCTGAATAGCTGCTCAGAATCACCAGGGTTTCTGGACCGACGAAGGCTGGTAAATCATAGTCTTTGACAATTTCCATGGGGACGGTGAGTTGATCTCGATAGAGATGTTTCACTAAGTCTGCACCAAGGGCTGATCCACCCATGCCGGCCACAACTACTTGCGAAATGGGTTTGTCTTTGTAGCCTTCAATTTGAATGCTCTCTTGCTCTTCCCAGACTTGTTTGACCTGATCAGCAATGCTCTCTGCCGAGGCAAGTGCACCATCAGGATCAATTTCTTTAATCAGTTCGCGACTCTCCAAAATTGCAGTCAAAGACATAGGGCCTTTCGTTTAGTTATGTGTATTACTTTAGCTGCGAATCAACGCGAGCACTTCATCTCGCTTCTCTTGCATAGTGGCTGCATCTACCGCCTCCAAATTGAGGCGAAGAGCTGGTTCAGTGTTGGAACCTCTGACATTGAACCACCAGGTGGGATAGGTAACGGTGATGCCATCTAGATATGATATTTCTGCATCCTGATACTTTTCTGCTAGGGCTTTGATTTTCTCATCCTTATCTGCAACCTTAGAGTTGATCTCTCCAGAGTGGACATAGCGATCATACTTGGCAGCTAACTCTGCCAGCGTCATGCCACCTGTGGATAGGAATTGCAAGAATTTCAAAATCAACACTGCAGGTGCCTCAAAAGTACCGTAAGGGAATTGATAGAAGTAGTGACCAGAAGATTCTCCTCCAAAAACGGCGTTTTCTCTAATCATTTGCTCTTTAATGAGTGAGTGACCAACCTTGGTAACTGAGGCCTTGCCACCAACTTCATCGATTAAATCTCGAGTAATTTTGCCTGGTCTAATGTCATAACAAATGGTCGCACCAGGGTTTTCTTTGACTGCAATTTGCGCCATGATGCCGCGCAGCAGTGCTTGTGAAAATGTTTTACCATTGCCATCGACAAAGAAAACACGATCAGCATCGCCATCTGGACTGATGCCAAAATCTGCTTTTTCATGTACAACGCGTTCACGCAATTGATCAAGATTTTCTTCTTTGAGTGGATCAGCCTCGTGATTGGGGAAGCTGCCGTCTAACTCCCAATTCATTTTGATAATTTTGCATGGTAATTTGGCAAAAATAGCTTCGATGTCTAGACTTCCCATCGCATTGGAGGGATCAACAACAATCGTAAAAGGCTTGATGGTACTCACATCAATATCCTTTGTTTCAATCTGAATAAGCTCTGTTAAAACGCCTTCTTTCGTAGTGATAGCACCAGGAGCAGCTGCTTTAGTGAAGTTTTTCTCCACCACTGCGGCTTTGATATCCATAATGCCTGAGTCACCACTCACGGGGACTGCACTTGCTCGTACCATCTTGAAGCCATTGTATTCACCAGGGTTATGAGAAGCTGAGATTTGTACTCCCCCATCATAACCATAGTAGGCCACTGCGAAATAAAAGGTTGGTGTAGAGGCTAAATCAACATCAATGACATTGGCTCCAGCTTCAGTGATGCCGCGAATGAGCTCAGTCTTAAGACTTGGACCAGACAAACGCATGTCACGTCCAACAACCAAATTGACATCGGTGCGATTTTTTTCTTTCTGAATGAGATTGGCAAATGCAAGACCAACTTCATAGGCCGTCATGTCATCCATTTGGCTTGGATAAATTCCGCGAATATCATAGGCTTTGAAAATTGATGGATCAGTTGACATGCGTACCTCCTTTTGTGCCTCTAATCTACAGATTAATTACCAAAAGGTCAAGTTGTGCCTCCAGGCTCAGAAGGCTGGTTGATTGTTTTTGGTGTTGATCGATGCGATAGAGTTGCTGATGCAGATTGAGTAATTCTGGGAGCGAAAAAGCTTGGGCTTGTTTACGCAGTTTTGTGAGCATAAATGGCGCAAGTTTGAGACTGGGTGCATTTTCCTTGACTTGGATAAGGAGACGAATTTGGCGAGCGAGCATCAGCAAGACAAACTCAGCTGATTCATGCGCAATGCTTTCATGCAGTAGTTCGAGAAGTTGCTGCTGATGCGAGGCTTTGGGTTGGAGCTGGTCGAGGAAAGTCCATAATTTGACCGTGACTTTGTATTCAAAAACTTCGCAGGTGTTTGGGAGTTTTTTTTGATCGAGTTTGCCGAGGCTTTTTTTCTCCCATAAAATAATATCAATATCTGCAGTAGTTATGAGTTCGATGAGTTCATCTTTTTTCTTTGATTTGGGTAAAGAAAATATACCCTCAATCACAATCGTTTTCTCTTCCCCAAATAAACTTGTACTTAAGAGAGCGGTTTCTAGAGTGCTGCGCTCAAGCTTGTCAGCAACCAAAGTTGTCACGGTTCGCCCCACCTGCTTGGCGCGTTCTACGAGGGTAAGCAGTTGTTGGCGAGAGGCGACCTGGTTGTCACCATGGATAAGAGTAAGCATGAGTGTTTTCGCTACTGATTATAGCGTTTATGACGCAATTGTCCTTTATGAATCAAATAGTCTGGATCATAGCGCTTAACGAGTCGCCAAAAGGCAGCACTATGATTCATTTCGACCCGATGAGCAAGCTCGTGAATAATGACATAGTCAATTACTTCTGGTGGATAGTGGACGAGTCGCCAATTGAAATTGAGATTCCCCAGCGAGCTGCAACTCCCCCAGCGACTTCCCTGCTCGCGGAGGGTAATTTTTTGATACGTGATATTCATCTTGTCTGCCAGTATTTTGGTGCGAGTAGCAATATATTTGTGGGCAGTTTTTTTGAGAAATGCTTCAAGCTGTTGTTTGAGTGTGTTTTTAGACTTAGGGCTTAAATTATTGATCTGGATGGTGTCACCATCGACGCGAATACCCATGTGTGAGGCGTGGTGATCGTAGACTAGTTGATAGCGGTTTTGGAAAATATATACTTGATCAGTTGAAAGCTGAGGTTGTCTGGATTTAGTCTTTTGTAGATTGCTTTCGATCCAAGCTTGCTGACTGTGAACAAATTGTTTGATCAGAAACTCGGGCACGAATGAAGGGGCGGTGACAATCACCTGTGCTTGGCTGTTGATGCTAATGCGTAGATTGAGCGAACGACTCGAGCGTTTGATTTGGTAATCTAGCATGCTAGCGTTTATAATAGCATTGTATTTCTGTTTTTTAACAATGTGAGCCGAAGTGGCGGAATGGTAGACGCGCACGTCTTAGGAGCGTGTGGAGTAATCCATGGAGGTTCAAGTCCTCTCTTCGGCACAATCGATTATTACGATTGTTTTTTATTATGACGGAAGAACCATTAGAGCTTTTATCACCTCTTGATCTATGCACCAACTTGGTTAACCAGAAAATTGGTCACTATCGAGTTTCGGTGTTGATGGAGAGACAGGATCAAGGTGAGTGTTTTAATGCAATTGTAGCTGAAGCAAAAAAGCACAGAGCTGTTTGGGAAGAATATGTCAAGCGAATTGGTTTAAAAAATGATGCTTTTCTCAATGATCTTTTGAGGAGAGTTACTGAAAAACTGCAATTTTCCTAGTCTTTCTGACATTTTTTGACCTTTCACAAAAAATCCCACCATTTTTTAGTGGGATGTTTTGATCTCAGAACGTAAATCCCGGTGAGGAATAACCTTCTGAGTTAATGGGTATTATATCAAATATTATAAGATAATCAATAGTAAATAAAATAGATCAAAACAACTCAAGTAGATGGTTGTCTAAGACACGGCCCTAAGGACTTGGTTTGGCAAATTCAGTGACGCTGGTGTTGTCTTTGAGTTCTCTCCCCAACTGGCGATCGTCATAGCGCATTTCCGCCATCCATTGATTGACTGAACTGGCCCAGGAGCCATTGCTGCTAGGAGTGTATTTGCTCTCGATGAGCTCGACAGTAGTCAAGCCACGGTCAATGTAATAGGCTTTCAATTCTCTCCCGGCTCGCTCGAAACCTGCCTCATAGCTATCAAAGTCGAGGGTGCCGCGTTTATGAATCCCAAAGCCAAGACAATTGTTGGGAGCTCCGGGGTTGGTATTGCGGCAGAGATTGGATTCCTGCATGGCAATGGCTGGCAGGAGGCGGAAGTCAATATGATAGCGATCAGCAATTTCAACTAGTTTGCGACCATAGTAATCATAAGGTTGCATGGGTGAGTTGTGACGTTCGAGAAACTTAGCTACGAGTTCCGCTCGAGCATCTTCACTCTCGATGATCGTGGTGACCAGTAGGCTATCACCTTGGTTGGCTGGGTTGGCAGCAGCAATTTTTTGCAGCTGTGTTCCTTCGAAGCGAGAGGGTGCGCCATTGGCTTGGGCTAGGAAATAAAAACTATATGCTGAAGCACCAACAAGTACTGCTGCAGCTGATACTAAAAACCAACTAAAAACAAAGAAGAACTTTTGCATCTCTTTTTTTAGTATACCATTTATGCTAAAATAAGTGAATAAAAATGCCTAATTATCAATCAAAATTGACTCATATAGCCGGGATTTTTCGCACTTACATGAGTGTTGGAGTGGGCTTATCCTTATGGTTTTTGAGCGCAACTTTGTTTTGGCCTTCTGCAGCAAATGCTAACACAGGTAATGTCTTAGGCATGCATATTTTGCATCCGGGTGAAATTGCTGATGTTCGTCGAGTATATACAGATGAGGAATGGCGCTATGTGACTATTCCCGTAACTTTAGATGATTTGAGTAAGCGGACTGAGTGGCAACAATTCTTTGACGAGGCTTACCGACTCAAGCTCATCCCTATTGTACGCTTAAGCACGCGCTTCAACCCTGAAATTGGAGCCTGGGAAATTCCGACGCGACGCGATATTACTGACTTAGCTCGTTTTTTATCGAGTTTGGATTGGCGTCAGGATGAGAAATTTGTGATTGTTTTCAATGAAGTTAATCATGCCAAAGAATGGGGTAATAGACTCGATCCTCTCCTCTATGCGTCAATTTTGCGTTTTACCAGCGATTGGTTCCGTTCTGAGGAGCGAAACTTTAGAATTTTGCCAGCAGCGATGGATTTGGCAGCGAGTAATACTGCAGATACTCGGGAAGCTTTCGCCTATTTGGAGAGTATGGTACATTTCGATCCTGATATCTTTGACACGATTGACTATTGGAACTCACACTCATATCCCAATCCAGATTTTGCTGCCTCACCCAAGCGTACTGGCCAAAACTCATTGCGGGGATTTTTACATGAACTGACTTGGCTTAAAAATAAAACCGGCTATGACTTCAAAGTTTTTATTACCGAAACTGGCTGGGCATCTTCGTATCTGACCAACTATTATTTGTCTGAGTATTATTTATATGCGCTTCGATATATTTGGATCGATTCTCGGGTCAAAGCCGTGACGCCATTTATTATGAAAGGTAGCCCTGGCCCCTTTGCTTCATTTAGTTTTTTTGATGCTAGTAGCAACCCTACTATTCAGCTGTTTGCAGTCCAAAAAGCATTACGTGCTTTTGACGCAGTCACCTTTTGAAGGTAAAATGTGGCTGTTTGTTTTGGTTTACTTTTTTGGTATAGTAGACCACCGCGGGTGTAGTACACCGGTAGTATGTCTCCCTTCCAAGGAGAAGAAGCCAGTTCGATTCTGGTCACCCGCTCAAATAAAAAAGACGACTCGAAAGAGTCGTTTTTTTTATTTGAATGTGATGAAGCAAAGTGAGGGCTTTATTAAGTTCGATAACTAAGTACATAGTGCAAGACGAGCACAAGCGAGGTGCACTATACTTAGTTATATGAGGAAGCGGAACCAGAGCCAGCGCGATAATTGTAGTGAAACGAAAATTATGCTGGCGAAGTGAGCAAGCTCAGATTCTGGTCACCCACTCCATCATCTAACTTATTTTTTTATTAATTTTTTCCCGAGGTCCCAAATTCTTTTTCCAACTGTTTTTTTCTTCTCTTTCTTTTCCTCTTCCTTCTTTGGTGGTTGTACTAAGAGCCAAATGGTTTCTCCCACTTGTTCTCTCACTTCTCCTTCAGAGAAACCTTGAGCGAGCAAATCTGCGACAATGATTTTACTGACTCCTAGATCGACAGTTGTTCCATCTTCCAATCGAGTGAGTGTGCCAAAGAAAAATTCATCATACCGCTTTCCACCATCTTTCATATTTTTTTCAATTTGACTGGCTGATAAGCGAGGAGAATCTTCGTCTGGATGTAATTCGGCATCTATTTCTGCGCCAAGCCTATCAACGACTTCCTTCTCAGGGATATTCGAATCTCTTAGAAGTAAGGTAAGCATTTTAGATACTTCTATATCGATGTATATTTTTTTTCTTTCCACTGCCTGCGCATTATATCTAAAATTTTGAGAATTTTTCTGGTAAAAAGGGCTTTATAATGGGATTTATGTCACAAACACTTTTCGATGAATATAGTGCAACATTTTCGCCGACCATTCAAAAGTTATTGCACACTATTAAGAATCTGGTTTATGAGCTTGCCCCAACAGCTCAGGAAGTCATGAGTTATGGCATCCCCACCTTTGATGTGACAGGCAAGCATTTGGTGCATGTGGCGGTATTTAAAAATCACTTAGGAATTTTTCCTGGATCTGCTGCGATTGCTCATTTTCAGCAAGAATTACAAATATACAAAACTTCTAAGGGAACGATTCAATTACCCTTGGATAAGCCAGTGCCTCAGGAATTATTGAAAAAAATCCTGGATTTTCGCCTCCAAGAAATTAAACGGGAAATGCAAAAGAAAAACCAAAACTAGTTTCGGCGCTTGACTAAAAAGGCGACGGCAAAGAGTCCAAGGGCAACTAAAACAATGGTTGCGCCAGCAGGTAAATTGAGATAAAAAGCCAGCACCAATCCCAAAAAAACAGCCAGCATTGATACTACTAGGCTATAGATAAAACTCTGGCGGAAACTCGTTCCAAGCAACGCCCCAGTCATACTGGGAATAACCATGAGCGCACTTACTAGGAGTGCTCCCACCACTTTCATGCTGAGGGCAACAGTGATGGCAGTGAGCGTCATTAGTAGTAAATTGAGGTGGTCAACTGCAATTCCCTTAACCCGAGCTCCTTCTTGATCAAAAACAGTAAACACTAATTTTTGATAAAACCAAGTAATACTGCCAAATACGATGAGTCCAAGCGCGGCAATTGGCCAAATTTCAGTCTGACTGACAGTGCTAATGCTGCCAAAGAGATAACTGAAAAGATTGCTATTAAAACCTTTGGCTAGACTAATCAAAATCAATGCAATCGCCAGGCCGGTTGGATTGAGCATGGCGAGAATGGCAGGTGCATCAAGACGACGATTGACTTGTAATTGATTGATAATCCAAGCAGTAACGATGGTGACAAGCAACGTGGTAAACATCGGTTCTTGATTAGTGAGTAGGCCGATGGCCACTCCAATGAGTGCCATGTGTGAAAGCGTGTCGGCTACCAGTGATAATTTTTTCATCATCAGAAAATTGCCAATCGCCGGAGCAATGCAAGCCACAATTAAGCCTGCAATCAGAGCGCGATTCATAAAGCCATAGGTAAAAATTTCTAACATAGTTTAGTGGTGATGGGTGATTAATTGCTGTTTGCTGCCATAGACTTTGCTAATCAGCTGCTCGTCACGAAGCGCATCAGGATGGCCATGATAGAGCAAAGATTGATTGATGCAAGCAAGGTTTTTGACACTGGAACTGATTAGGTCAACTTCATGAGAAACCAAGATAATGCTGAGTTGATGGGCTTGATTGAGGTGGTTGAGTAATTCGTAAAAGGAGTTTTGTGATTTCTGATCAACGCCTACGGTTGGCTCATCAAGGATGAGAAGTTGTGGTTGATTTAGTAGCGCGCGAGCGATAAATACTCGTTGTTCTTGACCACCAGAGAGCTCAGCGATGTTTTTGTGCTTTTGATTGAGCAAATCGACTAGTTCTAGGGCGCGCATGATTTCACTTGCAGAAGCGCCAGTCATTTCTAGAACTTCTGTGACAGTGACTGGTTGTGCGTGCTTGATGAAGCTTCGTTGTGCAACATAACCAATTTTATGCCAATCACGAAACTGTTGCTGCTTCTGTCCGAAGAGTTGCAACGCGCCGGTTTGTAATGGTAGTAAACCAAGGATGAGTTTCAGCAACGTGCTCTTGCCTCCTCCATTTGGTCCCACTAATCCTAGAAAATCTCCACTTTTAACTTGGAGAGAAACATCACGCAAAACGAGTTCTTGTTGGTAGCGATAACTAACGTGCTTGAGTTCAATAATGGGTGTAGACATATATAGTGTGTTATTGGCAGTTGAGAGCTTGGCGCAGATGTGCCAGATTTTTTTCTTGCACACTGAAGTAGTTAGTGCCTGTTTGTAGCTCTTCCATGCTTAAGTTTTCGAGAGGGTTGAAAACAAGTGTCTTTGCACCAACTTCTTGCGCTAGAGTCTCAGCTAACCTTGAACTCAAAGCAGTTTCGAAGAAAACATGGGTTATTGCATAGTCTTTGGCTAGTTGTGTGAGCTCAGCGAGTGCCTTGGGACTGGGTTCTTCCTCTGGATTAAGGCCAAGGATGCTGAGTTGTTTAAATCCATAGCGAGCAGCTAGATAGGCAAACGCCTGATGTGCGGTAATAATGTGGTCCAATTGGCAACTTGCCAAGCCTTGTTGAAACTGTTGGTCAAGTGTTTGTAGTTTTTGTTGTAAAACCATGGTGTTTTCTTGATAGAGTGAAGCATTCTTTGGATCAAGTGTTTGGAGTTTGGTGCTAATCAGTGCGACTTGTTTACTGGCGAGAGTTGGGTCGAGCCAGACGTGAGGGTCAGTTCCGACTTTGGCGTGATCTTCGTCTATTTTGTGTTCTCCTTCTAAGTCTGCCGACGTAATGAGGGTGTCTGTTATCTCATCACTAGCAAGAATCAGTTTTTCTTGAGGAATGTTTTCGGCAAATTTCTCGAGCCATGGCTCGAAACCAAGTCCATTACCAATGACTAAGTCGGCTTGACTCAGCTGCCTTAAATCTTGCGTGCCGGGTTCGAAATCATGGGGTTCAACGCCTGCTTGAGTCAGGTTATGTACCTGCGCTTTGTCACCAACAATTTCAGTAGTGAAGAAATAAAGTGGATAAAAACTTGTGTATATTTGGAGCTGGTCGCTTGTTGCTGAGGGTGTTGGCTGTGCTATTTGTGATGTGCTTGTGAGCATGCGGCCAAAAAACCAAGCTCCGATGACACTGAGAGCAAGTAAGATGATAATGCTAATTTTCTTTTGCATAGTTACTAATTTCGTAAGGCTACGATTGACACTGAGGACAAATCCCAAAAAATTCTAATTGATGTTGTTTAATAGCGAATGTGCTGTGAGCGGCTGCATTTTGTAGGAGAGCGTGCTCGTCTAGCTCAATATCTTCGATTCTGCCGCAGTTTTGACACTGGACGTGATGGTGGTGATGGTGGCTAGCTAATTCATAATACAGGCCGTCATCTTGCAGTTTCGTGGCGAGAACCAAACCATGCTGAACTAGGCTATGGAGGTTGCGATAAATGGTAGTTTTATCGAAATGAAAACCTTGTTCATGAAGAGTGTGGCGAATCATTGCTACGCTTTGTGGGGTATGACTGAGGATCGCTAGAATCGCCTGGCGTTGTTTGGTTAGACGGTGGCCTCGATGCTGCAGTTGTTGCTGTAGATTCGCTGACATGTGGATATTATTGCAACTTAGTTGCAATAAGTCAATGGCAAGTCAGTAGGTGTCGCCAAAACATAGTCTTGTTGCTATGTTTTCCGGTTTATTTCTGTTTTAATTAATAGTTGATGACTCTGTCCATTTTCTTTTTAAGCCTAGTGTGTCTGTGGCTGGGGGCAAATTTGATTACCAAGGCTGCTCTGCGCATTGCTCGTTCGATGGCGATGTCGGAGGGGTTTATTGGGATGACGATTTTGGCCTTAGGGACAAGTTTTCCCGAGATAACGGTTTCAGTCATGGGGGCGCTGCAGAAGCTAGGTGGTCAAGATAATTCGAATATTGTGGTAGGTAATGCAATTGGAGCCTCAATGAATCAGTTGGTTTTAATTGTGGCAGTTTCTGGCTTGTTTAAGGCAGTGATTTTTCGCAAGCAAACAGTATTCTTTGATTCAACACTGACAATTGCAACGATTTTAGCCTTTTATGTTCTCAGTCGAGATGGGATGATTTCACGAGCTGAAGGTGTTGTTTTTGTGTTGGCGTACATTGTGTATTTGGCATTTCTTAGTCGACGGAATATTTTGGAGGCGGCGGCGCACAAGCTTAAGCGGAAATTATTGCGCCGCCGCCTTCGCTTCGTAGATGTGACCCAACTTTTATTAGGTTTGCTGATTATTGCCAAATCCTCAGAAGTGGTGTTGGCCAAAGGCGTAGTCTTGGCGAGTCAGCTTGGCTTGAGTGAGGCGACGGTGGGCGTACTTTTAATCGGTTTGGGGGCAAGTTTACCTGAGATTGTGGTAGCAATTAGTGCTGCTTTGCGCGGTGCCAGTGCTTTGTCACTCGGTAATGTAATTGGGGGGACGGTTGTTAACATTGCGGTAGCGATGGGCCTTGGAGCGAGCATTAGTGGGTGGGAGATCGATCGTTCGCTGGTGCAATTTGACATTCCTTACTTGCTTTTTAGTTCAGTTGTTTTGATTTTGTTTATT
>CAITDX010000043.1 GCA_903891335.1 uncultured bacterium | reverse complement strand
TGCCTTTGCCTTTACAAATTTCTTGAATTTTGTAGGCCACGCCCTCAGTGTTGCCTGTCAAACTACCGTAGATTAGGAGTGTATTTGCCATATGTGCTTGATTCTAACATGAGTATCTATGCTCGGGCAATTGACCGAGTCCCCTTGTTCTCGTACAATGGGGCTTCATCTGATTGATGAGCATTATGTCTGAACTTGACACTATTAACTGGAAGATTTCTGCCAAAGCCGGCGAGGGAGTCATGTCGAGCGCGAAACTGTTCGCCAAGGCATGCAAACGCCAGGGATTGGCTGTTTTTAACTATTATGAGTATCCATCGCTAATCAAGGGTGGTCTGCAAAGTGGTCAAGTCCATGCTTCTGTTACGGGGGCAACTTGTCAGCGCCGTCACCTTGATTTGTTGGTTGTTTTTCATGAGAAATTTATTTTGGATCACTTAGCAGAAATTGACGAGCACTCACTGGTGATTGTTAATGGCAATGCTTTTGATCCGGCTAAATACCCTGGTTTTAGTTCCCGTTTTGTAGTGATGAATCTGACTAAATTAGCTCGTGAGCAGGGTGCATCCCCACTTGCAGCCAATATTGCTGCCTTGGGAGTGAGTGCAGCTCTTCTAGGCATGGATTTAGCGATTTTAGGTCGAGTGGTGGTAGAAGAATTTGCCAAAAATAAAGAATTAGCTAAAACCAACCTTTTGGTGTTGCAAGCTGCTTTTCAAGCTATGATGGGGCAAGTTGAGCAAGGTCAGGTTCAAGCTCTGGGTCAACTCATCAATACGGGTGTGGATGAACAAATTTTAGTCAGTGGTAATGAAGCAATTGGCTTAGGAGCTTTGGCTGCTGGCTTGCAGTTTTATTCTGCTTACCCAATGACTCCCGCTACTGGTTTACTTCATTTTTTGGCGAGTGCTCAGAATGAGTATCCAATTGTGGTGAAGCATGC
The DNA here is from genome assembly GCA_903891335.1 of uncultured bacterium. Classification (GTDB taxonomy): domain Bacteria; phylum Patescibacteriota; class Microgenomatia; order UBA1400; family PJMF01; genus UBA1364. The sequence continues at coordinate 1,531 of CAITDX010000043.1, read as the reverse complement.
TGAGGATGAGATCGCAGCAATCAATCATGCACTGGGCGCTGCTTTTGCTGGAGTACGTGCGATGACTGGTAGTTCTGGCGGTGGTTTTGCCCTGATGGTTGAGTCACTCTCCTTTGCTGGAGTCGCAGAAATTCCTCTAGTAGTGCTGGAGGGAGTACGGCAAGGACCAGCAACGGGATTGCCAACGTGGACTTCTCAGGGAGATCTAAATTTTGTGCTTGGCGCTGGCCATGGTGACTTTTTACGCGTCGTGCTGACACCTGGTGATGTCCAAGAACATTTTGATCTGGCGAAATTGGCAGTACAACTAGCGGAGAAATATCAATTGCCGGTGTTACTGATGTCCGACAAATTGATGTTGGAATCACAGCAAACCATGCCGATGCCTACGCTTGAGCATCACAACACTCGATTGTCGATGGTGGCTGAGGGTAAGCTTGGTGAGGTGGGTGTTGCGGAAAATAGTTACCTGCGCTATCAAAATACGCCGACGGGCATTTCACCTCGGGCAATTCCTGGTCAGAGTCAAGCCTGGCAACTTACTAATTCATATGAACACGATGAGTATGGCTTTGCCATCGAAGACGCCAAGACTGTCAAACTGGCAGTCGAAAAGCGCTTGGCTAAATTGGCAGCGCTTCGACAAGAGTTGCCAGCACCTGTCTATTTGGGCAATCAGGCTGCTGAGCAAGTTTTCATCTCTTTTGGCTCGACCGTCATCATGTGGCGAGAATTACTCAAAGATCAGGAGATAGCACAGCGAATTGGGGTGATTCATTTGCCATGTGTTTATCCCTTTCCCAGTGAACAGGTTTTGCAGTTACTTGGCGGTCGATCAGAAGTGACGGTGGTTGAAGGTGACGCGATGGCGCAACTAGCTGGCCTAATCAAGCGAGAAACTGGCTTGCAAAAATTACATTCGCTCTTGCGTTATGATGGTCGGCCTTTTTATGCAGAAGATTTGCGTGATTATATTATGACGGGAGCAGTTGCTCCGGAGTATACGCTACTATGACAGAGCTTAGTCTACAAAACATGTTGTCGCCAGTGCAACCCACTTGGTGTCCTGGTTGTGGGAATTTCAGTATTCTGACTGCCCTCAAACAAGCACTCGTTGAACTTAAGTTGTCGATGGAAGAGGTAGTAATTGTGTTTGGCATTGGTTGTAGCGGTAACACCGCTGACTTCATCAAGTGCCACGGTTTTCATGCTCTTCATGGCCGAGGTTTGGCTAATGCAGTTGGGATCAAGCTCGCCAATCATCGTCAAAAAGTAATTATGATCGGTGGAGATGGTGACCTCTACGGTGAGGGCCTCAACCATTTAGTGGCAGCATGTCGAGGTAATCATGACATTACCACTCTTGTTTTTAATAATCATCGTTACAGCTTGACCACTGGTCAAACCTCCCCCACTTCTGCCAAGGGTACGGTGGCGAAATCGACACCACAAGGATTGATTGAAGATCCAATTGGAGCACTGAGCATCGCGGTCAGCAATGGCGCTGGTTTTGTTGCTCGCGGCTATACCG
>CAITDX010000042.1 GCA_903891335.1 uncultured bacterium | reverse complement strand
GGACCAGTCAAAACCACTCCCGCGGTAAATTTCTTGCCCAGAGTATATTCAAAACTAGCTTTTTTATTAAATACAAGCGACATAACAATCACGTTGATTGTATCAGAGCTTGTCTGGTTTTCAGAGCTTGATTTGATAAATCGTTGAACCACTCAGCGCCAGTAATTGGTTATTTTGGTCGACGGTGATACTGGTTACACCAGATAGTTCATTGCTTTTGATTTCACTGACGAGCTGACCTTCTTTGGTGAGTACGAGGAGGCGACGTTTGGCTTTTTCGAGCACAATTAATTGTTGATTATTGGGATGATTTGCGAGAATGAGTGGATTGTTAGTTGCTTCTTTCAGTCCTTGGATTTGAAAATCAGTTTTAGTGCCGCGAGTATATTTGGCAATTTGTCCCAGTTCATCACTGAGCCACAAATCTCCATCAACGATCAAATCATGTTGGGTAGCGAAATTAAGACCTTGTTTATCGATGAGCCAACCAATAGGTTCGCTGAGTTCATCATTTTGGTAATAATAACGATAAATATTGCGTTTTTCTGGATTTAGTAGGTAGATGTAGGGCCCAAAACTTGCCATTAGCGTAGCAGCTTGGTCTGATTCACCACTGGTTTTGATTTGCTTGGCGGAGTTTTGCTCGAGATCGAAAAGATAGAGACCAGTTTCAGCATGGATGAATAATTGTTGTTCACTAAGACTGATGTTTTTGATGATTTGCTGTTCTGGTAAGGTAATGGTTTGCTTGCTTTGGTCATTTTTAAGCCACAAAATCGAGAGTGCGCTGCTTTCCAAAACAAATATGCCTTGTTGGTTGCTTACTATTTTGCGACCGAGAAAGTTGTCTAAATTGTAAGCAATTTGCAGTTGATCGAGAGAATTCTCTGCAGCGATGGTTGCAGCAAGTGTGTTGACCTGATCGAGATAGTGATCAAGCAATGCTTGGCTTTTTTTATCCACCTGTTTCGTTTTCAGTGCCTGCAACTCTTCAATCACATGATCAGCGAGTGCTCTAGCCTCAATGGGCTTGGTGATGGTGAGTTCCTCAACCTCAGTGATTTTGGGAGTAATGGCGGCGAGTAGGGTTTGTGTTTGAGTGAGTTTTTGCTGCTGCCTGTAGGCAATTATTTTCTGACCACCTATGGCGATGGTTGCAAGTAGTAAGATAATTACTAGGCTGGTGATAATTTTTTTCTTACTTTGTTTTTTGATGGTTATATAGATTTTTTTTATAATGCTGCCGATTTTTTTGCCAACTGTCACTAATTTAGTAGTTACCATTTGCCAATCTATTTTTTTAACTGAAAATGAAGTTGTTGTCCCGCTTACAGCAACCTCTTTTTGTGTTTGATAGCTTACAAAAGCCAAGTTATCGGTAAGTTCTGGTTGGTTTTGTTTATAGACACTTATTTCGCTCACAAGTTTTTCTAGGCTAACTTGAGCGGTGAGGAGTGATTCTAGAGTTATTGTCAGTCTAGCGCTGGGTTGGCTGCGAAGAATGATCGTATCTTGTGCTTGGTTTTTTCCGAGAATAAACTTAATTTCTTGCTGACTATTTAAAATTTCTTTGACTCTGCCTGATCTTTGCAAGTGAATTGAGCCATTATAGGTAGCACATACTAATTGGTTAGCAGTGATGGCGCAGAGACTTAAAGCAACTTGCAGTTTATTTTTTCTGCAGAAACCAAGCAAATCAAGCAGGCTCTGATGGATAATTTCTGGTGTTTGGCTGGGCCAGTTATGACCATTGGCGGACAAGTCCTTGGCGAAGCTGGTGGCATTATCTCCCTGCAGCGTCAACAAAATTACCAGCTGTTGCGATTGATTGGTGATTACGACACTAGAACGATCAATTTGCGGAGAACTCAGGATTGATACACATTGAGCGGTTTGCACTATGGTTAGTGTACCATGAAGCACTTAAGGGTGGCTATTTGCTATTTTTAAATTTGGTTGTCGCTCAAGGATGTCGGTGGTGCTAAATAACCCTTGTTGCCACTTATAAAAAGCAGTTACGCCGATCATGGCAGCATTATCAGCACAGAGTTTATTGGTGTAAGGCACCAGCAATTTAAGTTGTTGGCCAGTTTTCTTAGCATGGCGGTTGAGTAATGCGCGAAGCTGACGACGCAACTCACGGTTGGCAGCAACACCCCCGCCCAGCCAGATCGATCGAATGGGGGTTTGTGGCATAGTGTCGGCAGTCAAATGCTTGAGATAGTGGCGACTGGGGTAGGTTTTTTGCGCTAAATCCGGACTCAGTAAAATCCGTTCAAGTTTGTAGATAATTTGTCCAAAAACCGCTGCCTGAACCTCTGCAGCTAGATCATAAGTCGCCTGTGCATCAAGGTGTTGAGCGGCTTCAAGCTTGGTGATGAGGGCGCGAGCAGCAGTTTTGAGACCAGAGAAACTCAGGTCGAACGTTGTTTGTCCCTGCATCGCCATGGGTAGCTCAAATCTTCCCAAGTGGCCTTTTTTGGCAAATTTTTCCAAAAGTGGTCCAGCGGGGTATCCTAAGTTGAGAGCACGACCGATTTTATCCAGACATTCGCCAGCCGCGTCATCGATAGTTTGACCAATAATTTCATAGGTGCCGATTTGTTTGACCAAAATAAACTCACTATGACCGCCGGAAATCACCACTGCCAATGCAGGTAGTGCTGGTAATTGCATCTGCTCTATATCTGCTAGTTGTGCAGCCAAAGGCAATGAGCGTGACTTGGGTTGTGCCAAAGCTGAGAGAGCGTGAGCCTCGATGTGATTAATGGTGATGAGTTTTTTCTGATGTTGCTTGGCAATGGTTTCTGCGTAGCGCAGGCCCACCTCCAGAGCTGGTGCTAATCCCGGACCGATAGTGACAGCAATTGCATCAATTTCGTCCCAATTAGTTTGTGCACGCTGCAGTGCCATTCTGACACTTGGTTCAATATTGACTCGATGTGCCTCTTTGGCAACGGTTGGAAAGACACCGCCGTATTGTTTGTGGAGTTGCGTCTGAGAAGCAATGACATTGCTCAATACCACGCGACCAGTAGTCACACTCGCACTCGTGTCGTCACAGCTAGTATCGATGGCGAGTAGTTTAGGAATCTTGGGCATATTTTTTGGTGATAGTGATGGTGCGCTCATTGCCCTCACCCATAAATTTCAAGGTGATTAGCTGAGTCGCGGTGGGTAATTTCACCAGGTGAGCAATTTGACTCCACCATTCGATGAGGACAATATTATTTGGTTGAATGAGTTTCTCAATTTCCAAAAATGCTGCTTCTGCAGCTTGATCAATTTTCCAAACATCAAGGTGATAGAACATACCAGTGGTTTGTTGGCGAGTGTAGGTGTATTCATTGCTATAGGAATAGGTGGGTGAGGTAATTGGCTCAGTAATGCCAAGAAATTTCGCCACACCTTTGGCAAAAATGGTTTTACCCATCCCCAGATCACCATCGAGAGCTAAAACGAGGCCATGAGCATGCAACTGATTAAGTTGATTAAGCATGATGCGACCAGCTAATTCCATGGTTTCAGTTTCACTTTGAGTGTGGAGAGTTTCGCTACCGTCACTGTTTTGAGCGTATTCACCGTGCAGCTGACCTCGTAGAGCAATTGGCGTAGACAGGGTAGTATCAACTACTACTGATGGTTCATTTTTGGGGAGTTCACCTGCATCGATAATGAGATCGACGAGCTGCCGCTGTTTTTCACCCATTTGGTCCAGCAAATCTTGGACACTATAGGGCCTTTTCCCACTGGAAATGTTGGCTGAGGTGCTCGTGATACCTTGGCCATACTGCTGTAGCAACTCCAGCATCAAAGGATAGTCAGGAATTCTAATACCAAGCGTGCCAAATTCAGAATTAACCCGTGGGTCGACTGTGTGCTTGCTTTTTGAAACGACGGTATAGGGGCCTGGCAGAAAGTTTTGATAAAATTTGCGCGCCTGCTCGTTGATGTCAACGTAGCTAGCTGCAATGGTTTGGTTAGCAACCGCAACTGAAAGTGGCTTGCCCTCACGACGACCTTTGTAGGTGAGTAATTTATCAATGGCCGTTTTGCTATGTGGATTAGCCCCAATTCCATAGACAGTTTCAGTTGGGTAAATCACTAAGCCATCGTCATTCAGACAGGCAATGATTAAATCGATTATTTCTTGCGGTTGATGTTCTTGAAGCTTGATGATTCGCATATTTGCCTTCGCTATTATATTTTGAACCCTGCTTTTTGCAAAGCAACGCTTGGCAAAAAGCAGCTGGTGCAAAAGATGCAAAGCGATTTCTGACCCTGCAAAAAGCAGCTGGTATAAAAGATGCCTCAGCATCTTTTGCATAAAAAGATACGCTATAATAGACGCTATGAGCTATCAACTTTTAGATGATCTCGAATTAACGAGTTCCGCCACCCTCAACGCAACTGAGTCAGCTGATGTGAAATTTAATCTCTTTGTTCGTTCTCGAGAAATGGCCGAAATTATGCTGCATCTAGAGAAAATTATGGTGTTATCAAAAGATAAGCGCGAAGCATTTGTGAAAGAACATCGCAGTGATCTTGAATCATTTATGCCGAAGTTGGTGGAAAATTCAAATCTAAGTTTGGAGGGCATGCAACTTGATGCCGAAGCGGCGGCGCTGTCCATGCAATTGGCAGTCAATTTACGCAAATCTCTGTCGATGATCAATGCGCTCTTTTATGGAGTTGAAGGCTTAGAGAGTTGAATATAGACTAGCTAGGTGCGTTCAAAATTTTTCTTCATTATTTTTGTGTTGGTTTTGTTTGCAGTTACCTTGTTGCTGAGATTTTATCGTTTTCAACATACCTATGATTGGGGTGCTGATAATGCTCGTGATTTTTTGGTAGCCAAACATATCGTGCGCTATCAAGACTGGAAATGGATTGCCCCTTGGTCATTTGGGAGCAACAACCTATTGGCCAATAGTGGCATTTATTATTATTTTTTAGCAATTTTTTACTTATTTTCTTTTGATCATGTATTGATATATCAGTATATAATTGCAATTTTTTGCCTGATCACGACGTTTGTTTATGGATATTTATTGGGAAAACTTTTTTTTCAACATCCAGTTGCTCGTTGGCTCACTGCGACAATTATAAGTATCTTGCCAGTTTTTAATTTATATGGTCGATCAGTGTTTCAGCCTCATTTCGCCCTCATCTTTTTTTTAATTTTTACCTATTATTTATTGTTGGCATTACGTAAGCAGTCAGCAAAGTATTTATTGCTTGCAAATGTGGTGTATTTTTTTAGTCTAAACTTCCATTTTTCATTGTTAATTTTATATCCATGGATGGCAATAATGAATGGATATATTCAGCTAAAAATTTATCAAAAACAACATAAGAAATCTCGCTTAACTTTCAAAGAATTTGTGTGGAGTCAGGCAACGTATACAACTCTCGTATTAATTTTAAGTTTATATTTTTTAGTCTTAAACCAGATTGTTATTTATGGCTGGCAAGCTGGTTCGCGGATGCTGGGAATCTTTTTGAACAAACTGCTTATCTGGCAATTTACTTCAGATGTACCCATGAATGTTTCATTTGTGACGAGCCTACGAGATAATTTTGCGACTTTCCCCAAAATACTATTTGGATTAAATCAGGAATTTATGGCAATTATCGGTCTGTTTCTTTTGTTTTTTATTGTTTTAATATTGTGGTTTCAAGTTGGGGAGCAGCAGAGAATTCAGATATCTCTTATTTGCTTATCATTTCTTTTTTTTCCTCTAATTTTTATCCTAATAAAGCTGCCAAATGAACTGCCATATCCATACTATTATTTCACCCCTTATTATGTGCTTTTACCAATTGGCTTATTCATGCTTTTATCTGGTTTATCCAAAAAATGGCAACTACTTGGAGTTGGATTGTTTTTTTTACTAACATTCTTGTTAAGTGTGCAACAGCTACAAACGTTTCAAGTGACATCGAATCATGGATATAGGGAAAGACAGATGATGATTGCCGAACAGATATATGCTGATCTCAAGCACAGAAATGCAGTTGATAAAGGAGATTTTTCTATTTTCACTATCGATGACCAATTGGACTGGAATTCTTCAATTTATTGGTATTTATTGGAAGATAAACTTGATAAGCCATTAATACAAACAACAGCTTATCGTTACAACATCATTTCTCTGTACGAGCACACGCAATTTATTTACTTGGTTTGTGATGACCCACGAGTATCTTGGGATGTTGGTAGAGAAAAACTTTGTCTAGAGCGTTTTTCTCAAAATAGAAATTTAGAGAATGCTGATCTTATTTTTATTGATGAGAGTCGGAATATACAAGTGTATCTGCTGTTTTTTGTTACTCCAGTGAGTCAGGACGCTTTGTTGCGCCAGGCATACTTGTAATTTGCTAATTAGCAGTCCATATTGCTTATTGCTAAAATAATTTGTCCGTGGTACATTTTCTAAGCAGTCAGTTTAGTCAACTGCTTAATGGACTAAACGATCAATTTTCAATACAAAATATAAAAAGAGAAGGAGGGACTATGTCCAATCTTGATATTAAAAAAATCCACCCCACCAAGGGCTATGTTTTAGTTGAACCTGAGAAAGCAGAGGCAAAAACTGCTTCTGGCATTATCTTGCCAGAAAATGAGAGTGAGAAGCCTCAACATGGTACGGTTCTAGCTGTTGGTGAAGCTGATTGTTGTGGCAGTTGTGCTGATGCGTGTTGCGACGATGCTTGTTGTGATGACAAGGGTAGTTGCTGTGGCGGTGGTTGCTCTGATTGTGATTGCGAAGATGACAAGGAAGATAGTAAAGAATCTTGTTGCAGTGATGACTCCTGTTGCGAACCATCTGTCAAAGTTGGTGACAAAGTTATCTACAAGAAATGGGGTGGCAATGATTTCAAAATTGGTGACACTGAGTATCAGTTCCTCAAATTTGAAGATATTTTGGCGGTAGTTAAATAAGCGCAAAACATTTTTAGAAAATTTATAGAGAAAAAAGGAGGAGAACTAATATGGCAGCAAAACAATTGCTGTTTGGCGATGAAGCCAGACAAAAAATGGTAGTAGGTATCAACAAATTAGCTAGTGCAGTCGTGACGACGCTTGGTCCCAAAGGCCGCAATGTCGCCCTCGATCGCTCTTGGGGTGCTCCCAATGTCATTCATGATGGCGTCTCGGTAGCTAAGGAAATTGAACTCGAAGATCCATTTGAGAACATGGGTGCTTCACTTGTCAAAGAAGCGGCCAGCAAAACCAATGATGCAGCTGGTGATGGTACCACCACTTCTACGCTGTTGGCTCAGCAAATCGCGGTGCAGGGTATGCGCCATGTGGCAGCTGGTGCTAATCCGATGATTATGAAGCGCGGTATTGATAAAGCCGTCAAAGCAGTGGTAGCTGAAGTCCGCAAATTGGCCAAAGACGTCAAGGAAGAGGACTGGGAAAAAGTCGCTACGATTTCTGCTCAAAACGAAGTCATTGGTGCCAAAATTGCTGAAGCGCTCAAAAAAGTTGGTAAGGATGGGGTGGTTGAGGTGGAAGAAGGCAAGACCATGGATATCGCCATTGAGCATAAGGAAGGCATGGAATTTGACAAAGGCTATGCTTCTCCTTACTTCGTCACCAACTCTGACCGCATGGAAGCAGTCAGTGACAAGCCCTATATCTTAGTCACTGATCAAAAAGTTGCCAGCATCAAGGACATCTTGCCACTTCTTGAATCAGTGGTGAATGAGAGTCGTGAATTGGTAATCATTGCTGACGAGATTGAGGGTGAGGCTCTCACCACTTTGGTGGTCAATCGTTTGCGCGGTACTTTCAAGTGTCTCGCAGTGAAGGCTCCTGGCTTTGGTGACCGTCGCAAAGAGATGCTCCAAGACATTGCAGTCTTGACTGGCGCTAATCTGATTAGTAGTGATACTGGTCGTAAATTGACTGACGCTACTATCTCTGATCTTGGTCAAGCCGATAGTGTCCGTTCCAGCAAAGACAGCACTCGCATTGTCGGTGGTCGTGGCAATCAAGCTGATATCGATGCGCGAGTGGCTCAAATTGAGAAGCAAATTCAGGTCTCTACTTCTGATTTTGATATCGAGAAGTTGCAGGAACGCAAAGCTAAGCTCACTGGTGGTGTCGCAGTGATTCAAGTGGGTGCTTCCACTGAAATCGAGATGAAAAATCTCAAAGAGCGCGTCATCGATGCTAAGGGTGCCACCAAAGCTGCTATCGAGGAAGGGATTATTCCTGGGGGTGGTGTGACCTTTATCAAGGCTGCTAAAGCCCTTGACTCAATCAAAACTGATTCCAGTGATGAGCAAGCTGGTGTTGATTTGATCAAAGTAGTTTTGGAGGAGCCGCTCCGCATGTTGGCAACCAATTCTGGCGAAGATGCTGGTTGGGTAGTTGGTCAAGTTAAGGCCAAGAATCAAGACAACTGGGGCTTCAATGCGCTCACCAATCAATTTGAGGATTTGCTCAAAGCTGGTGTGATTGAGCCTGCCAAAGTTGCTATCGCTTCTTTAGAAAATGCCGCTTCGGTCGCGTCAATGATTTTGACCACTGAATGCTTAGTAGCTGATGCTCCTAAGAAAAATGAACCCGCCATGCCAGCCGGAATGGGTGGTGGAATGCCGGGGATGATGTAAAAATCTTTTCAAGTTTGTCTTGCGACATGCTTGACTGAAAAAATTGCTTGTTGAAGAAAACAATCTTCTTCAAGCTCGATGAAGCCGCTGCGAAACACTTTCTGCTTTTTAGAAGTGTTGATCAGCGGCTTCAAACGGTCTTAGACAAATTGAAAAGATTTTTTAATCGGTAAATAATTTCAAGAGGTTTTTTCTGAGCATTATTTCATCGCTTTTCGAGAGTTGACCGATTCTTTCTTCCAATCTATTGATGTCAACAGTTCTGATATACCAGGTTAAAATTTT
>CAITDX010000041.1 GCA_903891335.1 uncultured bacterium | reverse complement strand
TGCTTTTACTCATCTTGCGACCATCTGGTCCGAGAATCATGCCCTGATGGCGCATCTTGGCAAAAGGCTCTCCAGATTTAAGATCGATATATCCCTCATCGCGCAAAAATTTCGTAAAAAACCTCGAGTATAACAAGTGTAAAACGATGTGTTCTGGACCAATTAAATACAAGTCGACTGGCATCCACTTACTCAAGGTCTTGCTCTCAGCAAATTGAGCTCCATCTCGAGCAGCGCAATAACGCAAGTAATACCAACTACTATCGACAAAAGTATCCATAGTGTCATACTCTGGGGTCCAACCTTTGCCATACAATCGCTCGACACGCTCCTTAAATTCTCGAGAAGATCGAAGGGGTGACTCCCCCGTCGGCTTAAAATCAACATCTTCTGGTAGAAGCCAAGGCAAATGCTCTTCTTTGACCAAATGTGGCTGACCAGCTGGGTCATAGACCACTGGAATTGGTGCTCCCCAATATCGCTGTCGAGAAATCAGCCAGTCACGAAGTTTATAGGTAGTCTGCCAACGCGCAAATCCCTGTTCAATCATCCAGGTTGCCATGGCTTGTTTGCCATCGCCCCAAGCAGCCTGACCGTCAAAGGCCCCAGAATTGACCAGAGTCCCCTCTCCTTCAAAAGATTGTTTGCCCGCTGCGACAGCCTGGTTGAGTTCCGAATCGGCGTATGCCACCACTTGCTTGATCTTGAGCTGATGCTTTTTGGCAAAGGCGAAATCACGCTCATCATGAGCTGGCACACCCATAACAATTCCCGTCCCCACATTCATCAAGACGTAATCAGCAATATAGAGTGGCACCAAATCGCCATTAACTGGATTGATCACTCGTAAGCCAGTGTCGACTCCAGATTTGTCTTTCTCACCAATTTGCCGCTCTTCCTCGGTTTTTTTGAATGCCTTGTCTAAATAATCAGCAATTGCTTGCTGGTTGGCTGCGGGAGCTAAGGCTGCGAGTTGCAACTCGATAAATTTCTCTGGCGCAATCACTAGAAAAGTCACGCCAAAAACCGTCTCATGAAATTTGGTCCAAACAGGTAGTGTCAACTGATTTTTCTCAAGAGTAAAATCAATGCTAAGACCCTTGGAGCGACCAATCCAATTAATTTGCTGCTGCTTGGTAGGAATTGGCCAATCAACTTGAGCCAAACCATCAATCAATTCATCTTGATACGACGTAATTTTGAAATACCATTGCTTGAGGTTTTTTTGGATTACCTGAGTGTCACAACGCTCACAGAGACCATTAACCACCTGCTCATTGGCTAAAACTGTCTGGCAGGATGGGCACCAGTTGACCTTGCCCTCTCCCTGATACGCTAAACCCTTGCGATAGAGTTGCTGGAAAATCCACTGTGTCCACTTGTAATACTCTGGGTGATTGGTGGCAATTTCCTTACCCCAATCATAAGAGATGCCAAGGCGCTTGACCTGACCACGAAAAGTATCGATAGCAGTCTTGGTGGTTTGCTTGGGGTGAATGCCGGTTTTAATCGCATAGTTCTCGGCTGGTAAGCCAAAAGCATCCCAACCAACTGGGAAAAACACCTGCTTACCAAGCATGCGTTTGAAACGAGCTTGAATATCTAGAGCTGTTTTGGGTTCGACATGGCCGACGTGCAATCCTGAGCCAGAAGGATAGGCAAAGGCATAGAGCAAATATTCTTTTTCAGCAGGAGTGGCTAAGCTCAAGTCAGTATCCCAAAACAAGCGCTGGTCTTCCCAATGACTGAGCCATTTCTCTTCAACCGACTGGTGATCGTAAACATGATCTGGCATAGGCCTCTCTCCTTCTCGAGAGATTGTAACCCTTCACCAACCACAAGTCTAGAGAGAGTCATTAGTCCTATAATTTCATAGTAAACCGGTGAGAAAATCGCCAAAAATTATAAGCAGCTCTACCGAAAATAATCCTTAAGAGGATGCTTGTTCATAAAAAGCATCTATTGCTCTGCTTCGGTTTTGAAATGGATTTTGATCTGGATTTTTACCAAACTTTTACCAAAGTACAATAATATCTTCCAAAACTATTTTTCTTGCATATTTGTCGCTTTATTATTGCAATATCTGGTAGAAAGATTACCGAATTTTGGATTTTTTGAATATAAAGGCATCGATCTAATACTTATTGCTTTGGGTTATATGGAAGTTTTTATCACCCGAAAAATATGATTATTACGGTTTTTTTGTAAACGTATCAGCAAATTTTGTGCAAAAGCCTGGTAAAAATACTTTCCTCACAGCAAAAGTGTTGCAGAACCTGATCACACCAGAAGAAATGAGAGCTGTAAGGCAAAGAAAATCCGAAAAACCTATAATTTAATGGCCTTTTGAAACTTAAAAAGTAATTCTGTAGCTGATGCTACATCTGGATAATACCGACGTAGCAAAGAGTGATCAGACTCCAAAGTACCTAAAAATCGATTTAATGCCGAAAAATAACTGACTTTTTCTTGCTGAGTAAATGATTTTTTTAGTATTTTTATATCTATCAGTCGATCAACTTCTCTGCTAATACTTGAGTAGAGCTCAAAAAGGTCATACAGTCCTGCTCGTTGTCCTATAATCTTATAGTCGTCGCCAAAGAGCCAATCATTGACTTGCAGCAACAACGCCGCGTTTTTGTATGAACTTTGCAGCACTTCAGTTACTTTCGTAACCACCTGTTTTGGCACTAGATAAACTGCTCTAGTCAAGGCTACACCTTGGTTCTGCACTAAGAAGCTCCTGAGGTAGCGAAAGTTGTGATCTGTTTTAGGGGCGGTTAAGAAGACAATTAGCAACCATTCATTGCTTTGCTCATGAGACTGCGAAAGGGCCGGAAATACGGATTCTAGGAGCCTCACTCCATATGAACTCAAGCCATAGCGCCACTCTGTTTCACTACGATCAATGCGCAAGAGTTCTTTTTTGTCCAGGAGAAAC
>CAITDX010000040.1 GCA_903891335.1 uncultured bacterium | reverse complement strand
TGTTCATAGCCAAGAAGGTTGCCTGCTCCCCGTTGCTCGAGATCGATTTGCGCGAGCTTCAGACCATCCTTTTCTTTGGTAAAGTGCTGAAGACGCTGACTGGTGGTGGCTGCTGGTGAACTGAAAAGTAAACAGTGACTTGCTTGTCCCTGACGCCCTACTCGGCCCCGTAATTGATGAAGACTCGATAGGCCGAAGCGTTCGGCGGATTGAATAACCATGATATCAGCATTGGGCAGATCAACTCCAACCTCAACCATTGGGGTGCTGATAAGAATGTCAATTTTTTGGTCGTACATCGATTCAATGACTTGGTCTTGTAGTTTTTTACTCAGTTGTGAGTGTAAAACTGCGGTAGTGAGTGGTGGCGCGGCATTTTTGGATTTAGAGCTATGTTCTAATTTTTGCAGATACTGTTTAAGCCAGAGCTCAGTTTCGCGCACTGCGGCGACATTTTCCATCGCTTGGTAGCTTGAAGGATTGATGAACGGACAGACAATGAGTGCTTGTTTGTGTTGGTGATTCTTTTTAGCGGTTTGGATTTCTGTGATTAGCCACTCCACTGCCTTTTCCTGTTTACTGGGGGGAATCAACCAAGTAGTAGCAATTTGACGTTGGTTGGGCATTTGATCGAGGTAGCTGAGTTCGAGGTGGCTAAAAATGCTCAACATCAAGCTGCGAGGAATGGGAGTGGCGGTCATATTGAGTACGTGTGCCCCGCTCTCACTGACCTGTCGATGAATGACGCCAAACCGCTGTTGTTCGTCATAAATAATCAGAGTTGGCTTGATTTCAGCTAATTTGTTAATGAGTTTGTGAGTGCCAATGTACAGTGTAGCTGTTTGATCAGGTTGAAATGTTTCTTGGGCTTGTACGAGTTTAATTGGAATCTGAGGAAAGAATTGTTGGAGTTTGTCGAAGTGTTGCTTGGCCAGAATTTTGGTGGGAGCAAGCAAACAAACGGCATGACCATGTCTGACCAGTGTCGCTGCAGGCAGCGCTGCAACAATGGTTTTGCCACTACCCACATCACCAACTAAGAGCCGGTTCATGGCAACGTCTTTGTGTAAGTCAGTCATAATTTCTTGAACTGCTTGCATTTGTGCTGCCGTCAGGGTGAAAGGCAGCGTGCTCATATCAGGCTGTGTGTTAGCAGATAAGCTTGGTTGAATTTTGTGCTCCAAATGTATTTTTTTGTATTCATTTGCCTTAGCACTTTGGAAAATCAGTTCTTCCAAAGCCAGTCGCTCTCTAGCAATCACCACATCCTCTGCCTGATCAGGAAAGTGGAGGGTGTGAAAGATATCTGCAAGCTCGCCAGCTTGATGTAATTTACCGATAATTTCTGCCATGAGGCGGCGTAGCTGACCTTGCTTAAGCTCTCCAAGCTTGGGGTAGATAGGAACTAGGCGGCCGGTGTGAATGTGTGTGCCTTCTGCTTCATCGACCTTTTCGACAGTGGCTTGTATGAGTTGGTTTCCCTTGATTTTCCCAGAGAAAAAATAGTGTTGTCCCTTCACCAATTTATTTTTCAGAAATTTATTGTTAAACCACAAACAGCTCATTGAGCCAGTTTCATCAGTGATAGTGGCCCGACCAATTAGGAGTCGACCTTTGCGATACTCTCGCCATGCGGTCAATTGAGCCTTGATGGTAAGAAAATCAGTGGTGTTGGTTTGACCCAATTCGAGGGCAGTGGCAATGGCGTGCACCCGTCGACGGTCTTCATATCGTAGTGGCAGAAACAGTAGAAAATCTAAAACACTGGTGATGTCATACTCAGCCAGAGCTTGATGGACACTTGTGCCAATCCCCTTGACGGTCAGCACTGAGTCAGTAAGTTGATACATGTGTTGTTACTAGAATGCCAAAAAAGTTACGACACTGCCGGCAATGGTACTCAGTACCAAGGCAACAATAGCGAGAATGGCAAAAATCTTCGTTACTCGTTCACGTTGTTTTCTAGTCATGATTGGTCCTTTGTACCCGATACCACTCTCTTTTGCCTAACTTTAGTTTGGTTCCATCAGCTAAGGCAAATAAGGCCTGTCTAGTGGTGATTTTATCCAAACTAGGTAGCAGCTTCACCGCTCCTTGTTGGAGACGACGATTGAGCTCGCTACTGCTGATTTCTGGCTGAGTACTGATGGTGGTATCAGTAATTGTCATGATGCCGAACTGTTCTTCTTCAGGCATTTCGTCGCCTTGCACAGTTTTGGCAAAAAAATCAGCTGCTTCATCAGCAAGTTGTTGATTGTGGAGTGAACGAGTAATTGTCCAGGCTAATTTTTTCTTGAATTCCATGGGGTTGTTGCCGGCCAGCATGGCTTCCTGCATGTTGGCAATTTCAGCATTGCTGACGTCGGTGAGGAGCTCAAAGTATTTGATGATGAGCTCATCAGCTACTCGCATCAGCTTGCCATACATATCACGAGGGTTCTCAGTTAGGGCCACGTAATTATTGTAGGATTTACTCATCTTGCGTCCATCAGTGCCTTCGATGAGCGGCGTACTTAACACCCATTTTTGGCGGTGATTGTATTGATCTTGGAGATGTCGACCCATCAACATGTTGAAGGTTTGATCAGTGCCACCAATTTCTAGATCGACATCCATTACCACCGAATCATAGCCTTGTAGGAGTGGGTAGATAATTTCATGTCCATGAATTGGCAGACCTTCCTTCATTCTTTTTTGAAACATGTCGCGTTCTAGAAGTTGTTGGACAGTGGTTTTGGCCATCAATTTGACCATGTCCGCATAGCTTAGTTTGTCGAGCCAATCACCGTTGTAGCGAATTTCGATGCGATCGAAATCAAGAATTTTACTGGCTTGTTCTTTCCAAGCCTGGAAGTTGGTCATGATGGTCGCATCATCAAGCATGGGGCGGCTTTCATCGCGACCAGTTGGGTCACCAATGCGGACAGTGCCATTACCAACCAACAAAATCACCTGATGACCAAGTTCAGCGAATTGCTGTAATTTGCGCAAAAGCACTGCGTGACCAAGGTGTAAAAAAGAACCGGTTGGGTCAATGCCTAGATAGAGTCGAATTTTTTTCTCCCCCATTAGTTGCTGCAAGCTATTTTTGCTTGGCAAAATTTCGTGGACTCCACGAGTAAGGACTTGTTCAACATGATCCATCTGAGTATCTGGCATAGCGTATGCATTCTAGCATTTAGTTGAGGATTTGGTAAAATGAATCTATGCTACGCAAAGCTAAGCGTTTTCTTCTCGGTTTGATTCCTCGTCGGTATCGAAGTTTGGTGATGACGA
>CAITDX010000039.1 GCA_903891335.1 uncultured bacterium | reverse complement strand
TGTATTACCAAATTCACCTATTAATACATCCTTTAGTACTGATTTATCATACAAACTTTCCACAGCAAGCTTTATCAGTGATGGTAACCATATTTTTTTTTGAATAAATATTTTTTTCCCATGATTTCGGTAAAGATTTACAATCTGTCTAGGATCTTTGTTTAATGCTACTGAAGCAGCGACAATTGATCCAGTACTTGTACCTGCAATCATATGCACATGGTCACATATATTAATACTCAATTTTTTATTGATGCAATCAAGTATATGAGCTGGAAAAACTCCGCGTATTCCTCCACCATCTATCGCCAAAATCCTAAATACTTTTGAGCTCATCGCCATTAAGCCTCCTCATAACTATTTACTCTCCATTGACCTGTCAACAATTTCTGCATCAATCCTCGTTTTTGGATACGATACTCTTCTGCCATTTTTTTCAATATCTCGATTTCATTTTGAACATCTTTCAGCAATACAGCAATTTGTTTTTGTTTTTCAATAGGCGGCAGCAATATTTTCCATGAGTAATTTGCTCTTAGCTCGATCATTGGTTTTGACCGCTGCTTTGATAGTGACGTTAATTAGGCGACTGCTTAGTTTTTGTTCAATGAGATTCTTCTGCGGATGAGTACTGAGTTGTTCTTCGCTGATGGTGGTTTTTTTTGCCCAAAAACCTTGATTATTATCAAGCGTGAGCTGAATCAAAATAGTGTCGTCGCCTTCATTTTTTGAGAGGGTAGAAAGTAGCGTAGCAAGCGGATCGATGTCTTTGAAGTCAGCATACGTTTTTAAAGGTAGATAACTATGGTGGCGCAATCTGAAACTAGCCAGTCGCAAATGTGGTTTTGTTTGATTTGACTCAGTATCAATGATGAAGTAGTCGAGAGGATCGCTTTTTTGCTCGACAAGCACCGCCTCTGGATAACTGGCGTGAATAGCGCCTTTGAAATACTCAAGTAGACGCAATGGCACTTGGATGTAAAAGTGGATGCTCTGTTCTTTGACCAAAATTTCTAGAGAAAGACTCTCGCGGCGGCCAAGAAGAGTGTCCCACCACTGGTTGTAGAGAGTTGGTAGAGTCGAGAAAAGTTGCACCGCAGTTTCGGGGGTTTCTTGACTGTCCTTGCTGGTTTTGATTTCAAGTAAGCAGTGGTTTTTGAGCATACGTTGTGTATCAGATCACTTCTTGTTTAAGTATAACACCTCGACTAAGAGGGAGGTGGAGCCAAAGTTTTGAACAGGTGCAGTTTTTCGGAAAACAATGTTGAAAAATAGTTGAAACTAGTCAAGTTTTTGTATAAATATAAAATTATAAGATGCTATTAAATAAGCACTAAAATAATTATAGGATAGTATTGATGCTTGAAAAAATTATGAGGAAGCGCTATAATAGGAGACATGAAGATTGAATAGATCTTCTGTGACAAATTAACAAAGCAAATAGTGTTGGGAAACAAAAAATCCATCCCGTTTAAGACTTGTTCTTTAAGGCAGTCAAGAACCTAAACAAGATGGATTATAGCGAACATTATTACCGCTGATGAATCACGAATAACAATGTAGCTTGTGGTGATTATCTGAGTAAGATAATCGATTGTTTATAGGTTATCACCAGTTATCCCAATAGTAAATTATATTTAAACTGATCTAAATAGATCAAAAGAGTACATAAGTCCAGAATCTTTGGCGAAAGCTCGGTAGTTGGGCAGGCAACCGAGCTTTCGCCAAGCACTCTGGTTAATAGTATTCTTTTTGTGCTACACTTTTCTTCTGGTATGAATTTTCGAGAGCAGGTCTATTTCCTGGCCAAACAAATTCCAAAAGGCAAAGTTGCAACGTATGGGCAATTGGCGAAATTAGCCAATAGGCCGAGAGCGGCTCGAGCAGTGGGGATGTTTATGAGAACCAACCCATTTGCACCGGTAGTGCCATGCCACCGAGTAGTTGCAAGTACCGGGGCCCTGACTGGATTTTTTGGTAAACAACGTAAATTAGATCAAAAAAGACACTTATTAGAAGCAGAAGGAGTAATTTTTAAGGGAGAGAACGTTGACCTCCGTCAATGTTTGTGGGACAATCAATAGGTAATCCAATTTCCTCATGTTTTTCTTTTTCAACCATTTGTTAGATAGTTTAAGTAGCAGTAATAAGGAATTTTTATGCCAACTAAAAAAGTAAGCGCGCCACGTAATGCCGATGAAGCTGTGGTTTCAACAGTAACGGCACCAGCGACCACAACTGATTCTCAGTCAGCAGCTTCTGTTGTTTCAACTGATTTAGAAACTCTGGACGTCAAAGACGTCAAAATAGTGCCTTCAAGTGAAGAAGTAAACACGACTGTTTCCGCAAATACAGCTTCAACTGCAAGTATAAGTGTTAGCGTGCCTACTTCAAGCTCTGTTGCTAGTGCACCTCGAAGCAGTGGTTTTATGCCACGCATTACCCGTCATAAGGTTGCTCGTAATTTCTCGCCTGATCGTTTTGATGAACGCGGTGAGCGCAGCAGTGATAAATCAAACGACCGCATGGGAGATCGATCAAATGACAGAGATCGTTCACACGAAGAGTCTTCAGAGATGATCGAGGGAATTCTTGATCTTTCTCGAGATGGTCATGGAGTCTTGCGAGCTTCTTTTGCTGAATCAGATCGCGATGCCTATATTTCCACTTCCCAAATCCGCCGCCTCCAGCTGCGTCCTGGCGATGTCATTAGTGGTCCAGCTCGTCGACCCAAGGAAAATGAGCGTTTTTATGGTTTACTCAAAGTTGACCGAGTCAATGGCATGACACTTGAGGAATACCAGAAGAAAGAGCGGGTGAAGTTTAAGTCACTTACGCCAGTATATCCAGATAGTCAGATCAAGCTAGAAACAGGCAAAGAGCCATTGTCGCTGCGCATTATCGACATGATTGCTCCAATTGGCAAAGGTCAGCGCAGTCTGATCGTGTCTCCACCTAAAGCAGGTAAAACCACTTTACTGAAGGATATTGCTACCGGTGTAGCTGCCAACAATCCCGACATTCATCTAATGGCGGTGTTAGTGGGCGAGCGCCCAGAAGAGGTGACCGATATCCGTCGCCACATCGATCAATTGACTAAAGGTAGGGGTGAAGTAGCAGCAAGTAACTTTGATGAGCCAGCCACCGATCAGTGTCGAGTAGCAGAACTAGCTCTTGAGCGAGCAAAGCGCTTGGTCGAAGCAGGTCGCGATGTGGTAATTTTACTTGACTCCATCACTCGTCTTGCCAGAGCCTACAACTTAGCCATGCCTACCTCCGGCAGAACTCTCTCTGGTGGTTTTGATCCAGCCGCACTCTTTCCACCCAAGAAATTTTTTGGTGCTGCGCGCAATTTCGAAGTGCAAGGATCACTCACAATCGTTGGCACGGCTT
Organism: uncultured bacterium; assembly: GCA_903891335.1. Classification (GTDB taxonomy): domain Bacteria; phylum Patescibacteriota; class Microgenomatia; order UBA1400; family PJMF01; genus UBA1364. Next base: position 242 of record CAITDX010000039.1, on the reverse strand, counting down.
TAGTCGACACTGGTTCTAGAATGGATGACCTGGTGTACGAAGAGTTTAAAGGTACTGGTAATCAAGAAGTTCACCTCGATCGCAGTCTAGCTGAGCGTCGTGTCCACCCAGCGATTGATGTACAAAAGTCTGGCACCAGACGTGATGATTTATTAATTGAGCCAATGACCTATCAGTCTATAATTACCTTACATCGTATGCTTGATATGCTCAATAAAGATGAACGTACCATTACTTTGATC
>CAITDX010000038.1 GCA_903891335.1 uncultured bacterium | reverse complement strand
CTACCAAGAACCAGAGCTGTTCCCTATGATTACCGTGATTTCCTTGGTGCCAATTATTAAGGGTTTTATCAATCCAGCCATTGTCAGCTGGCAAAAAAACTTTCATTTTGCCAAGGACAGTAGCTATCATTTACTGCGTTTACTCGTTGAGGCCCTGGCTCAAATTGCCTTAGCTTGGTGGCTACAATCAGTCTGGGCTCTCGTACTGGGAATTATCATTAGTGCCGCCTTTGAAGTGTTCTTATCCTTTGTGATGCTTGCTGAGCGACCTGTTTTTCACTACATCAAGAGTCGGGGTAGTCAAATTTTGCATAATGCTCGCTGGCTGAGTGCCAGTAGTTTGCTTAACTACCTCAATGACAATCTTGACGATTTTTTGCTTGGCAAGGTCTTCGGCACTCATCAATTAGGTATTTATCACAATGCCTATGCCCTGAGTCATAAAGCTAATTATGAATTTTCGAAATCAGCCTATCACGGCGTCGCTCCTATTTTTAATCGCCTTGTCCAAGACCGAGAAGAATCTCGCCTGAGACGCGCCTTTTTCAAAACCATGTTTTCAACACTCTTACTGGTCACCGGCATATCACTACCACTCTTGATTTGGCCAGAAACACTTATTGTTTGGTTTTTGGGTCAAAATTGGTTAGCTGCAGCCGCCATACTGCCATGGCTTACTTTGGCAGGCATCATTCATAGTCTCGCCAACATAATGTATGCCTTACTGATTGCCAAAAAACACTATATTTATCTCAACACCCATCTTCTGGTTAATGTCGTTTTGATGATTGTAGGAATTATCTATTTGGGTAACAGGTATGGATTTCAGGGAGCAATCATGGGAGTTCTCTTGGCTCGTCTAGTTGCCTTACCAATTATCATTCTTGGCGCTCATAAGGCCCTTCGTTCATGAAATACTTTCTTGTAGCCCTCGTGTTTTTACTGAGTATGGGTCAACTCGGACGAATTCAGATCAGTCAAAACATCTCCTTTTATCTGCACGATATTTTAATCTTGATGTTCTTTGGAACAGTGATTTTTGACCTACTCAAAAACCCAAAAAAAATTATTGAAAAAGTCAAAAAAAATAAAAAATTTCCCAAAAAAATTATTTTTAGCTTGATAGCAAGTATTTTTTTATCGTGGATTATTTCTGCTGTTAACAAGGACTTTGATTACCGCAGTATTCTGTATACCTTGCGATTTTTGGGCTATTGGTTATTTGCATATTTACTGCAAACAACCAACCATCATCAAGCTAAACCTTGGGTGCTCACTGCTTTTTTGCTGATGCTCTTTGGCTTCATCCAATACTTCTTTCTGCCAGATCTGCGTTTTATCAATCTGATGGGTTATGACGATCATTTTTACCGACTCAGCGGAACTATTCTTGACCCTTCGTTCTTGGGATTGATTTTGGTTTTTGCCCTCAATTATCAGCTACTTAGCAAAAACCCCCGTTGGCCCTTGGTGATTCTGATGGCAATTGCTATTGCTCTGACGTATTCACGAGCGGTATATCTTGCCTTTTTATTGAGCGCCAGCTTGATTGTGTACTATCAAAAATCTGTTTCCTGGCGACCCAAATTACTACTTATCATCATCGGCTTCATACTATTGTTGCCTGCATTACCCAAGCAAAGTGGGGGAGCTGGAGTTGACCTTGGTCGCACCTTTACCATTACCCAACGCTTCGACAATAACAAGGCAGCTCTAGAAAAAATGACAGCCAAAGATTGGTTGATTGGGCGAGGCTTATTTAGCCCGATAGATCGAAATAGCAGTCAAACCATCACAACTCACGCTCATTTTCCAGACAACATCTTAGTGTTATTAATCAGTAATTTAGGCATACTTGGCACTGGCTTAGCGGTGATCTTATTTTGGCAAGCACTCAAGACAAGCAATCAGCTACAAAAAGTACTCTTTTGGAGTTTGCTTATCCATAGCATGTTCAATCATAACCTTACTCACAGTTTTGTGATGATGCTATTTTGGGGATTCTTTTACAGTCGAAATTCAACTTCAATGACTCGCTCAGTCTGATTGGTGGCTTTGTCAGTGACAATAAATTTAAGCTGATTTTTACCCTCAGCCAAATAGTAGTTAGTGCTAAAATTACCTTCTTTATCCGCAAAAACCAAACGGTCATTAATCAGTAAACGAGCTTCCGGCTCGGTTTTACCCTTGATGGTGGTGGTACGATTTTTACTTAACTCAATGACACTACCATCCTTTGGCTCCTCAATCTCTAGAATTGGGGCCTCACTATCACGTACAATCTGATAGGAACGAGTCTTAAGCGATTCATTACCAGCGCCATCAATACCAAAAATTGCCAGTTCATTGGCACCATCTTCCAAAGCTAACTCATGACTAAAGGTGCCATCGGCAGCTGCTTTGACCTCAGCACTTTTGACTGAATTGAGCAAAAACACCACCATGCTATCTGCCTCAGCAAAACCAGTCAGATTGAGTGTCGCCGAAAAGGTTGCTTCAACTGGTGTACTGGCCAGCACCGGCACTTGTGGCGGTACCGTATCGGTCTCAACTAGCTGAGTGTCTTTGTCGATAAAAGCAAAGAAAAGTCTAATTAAATTGGGAACGATGATGAAAATAAAAACCAACAACAATACGATTCCCAGCAATAAGTATCGCCAGGTTTGTCGTTGTAAATCTTTTTTTTCTTTTTTAACTAGACGAGAAGATGCCATATGAGGAGTGCTTTTATCCATCTTTTGCTGATAGAGCGTCGCATAACGCTTAGAATTAAACATGCTTATCTATCTTACTACGTTTTGAGCCAAAGGTGGGAGTCGAACCCACGACCGACGGTTTACGATACCGTTGCTCTACCAACTGAGCTACTTTGGCGTTCAAATAATAATTAACAATTGATCACACTCAACGGAAAGTCCTGCTTATCCAAGCAAACAATCTTCTTTTCGTTCAATGAAGTCGCAGCCTATGAACAACTTCTCCTTCAAAAAGAAGAGTCTGCGACTTCAAATGGATCATTTTGTTAATTATTATTTGAACTAAAAATATCAATCAGTAACAATTTTACTACATTTTTAATCAAAATAGGGTAGACCCCACCATGAAACCTTCAATAAAGTTTTTCTAATTTCCCTTTTCTTTTAACAATATTTTTATAGTCCCACTGGATGTAACGTGCTTTTTGTAAAAGGCGGTGCAAATCCTCGACAACTATTTGTGTGCTTGCGGTGTAGGTAATTGAAGCATCTTTGAATTTCCCACTTCCCGGACTCAACATGGCTTCGTCAAAATCTGCACCACTCCAAAACATGAGTTTTACACCTGACTTCAATTTACTATAACCAACAATAGGATTGCCATCCAAAAACCAGACTGGGTGACCATGCCAAATCTTACTGTCTGCACCAGATAAATTTGTATCGATTTCTTGTGCCAAAATATCACAAATAGCTTGCTCGCCATCTATTTGTTGCTGATTGTATTCGAGAATGGCTTGGTTCATGTGAGTTTGCGAAACTACTACTGAGCGACCGAAGGGAGTCGAACCCTCACCTCAAGCTTGGGAAGCTCGCATTCTACCGCTGAACTACGGTCGCACTAAACTTTAGCAAATCAGATTATAAACCAAAATTGAAACAAATAATGCAAAGATAAAAAGATAGCTTTAGAAGATAAATCAGAGAAATAATTTGGCGACCCCGATCGGAATCACTCTTCGAGTACTGGCCACGCGCTTCGTTACTCAGGCATCTACGATCAAACTATACTCGCTTGGCGGCGCGAACTGGCTTCACTACGTTTCGCATGTTCAATTCAGATATGAGGATCAACAAAATAAAAAAAAGACGCCAATTCTGGCGTCCTTTTTTTATTTGGCGACCCCGATCGGAATCGAACCGACGATCTTCTCCGTGACAGGGAGACATGTTAACCGCTACACCACGGGGCCATTTGGATTGTTAAGTGCTGCCTCTGAGAAATCAATCTCACAATCAGCAACAAGAAGCTAAATTATAACCAAAAAATCCCACTTTGTCAGCAGTTACTTTCTGGAGGAGAAATGCTATACTAGGGCCATATGGTAATTACACTCATCCTTCTCGCTTTAGTCGTTTTTTATGTGATTGGAGTCTATAACTCACTCCAAACCCTCAAGACTCAAATCCAAGCCAGTATCCAAGAAATTGGCAATCAACTCAAGCGTCAGGCAGGCTTAATTCCTAATCTCGAGGTCGCAGTTAAAGGTCAACTCAAGCATGAACAGGGTATTTATAAAATGCTCACCAGTGCTCGTCAATCAGTGGCTAAGGCTGGCGAATCTGGCTCCGCCAAAGACATTGATCAGGCCATTGAAAAAATTCAGGGTTTACTGCCTCAAATTCAAGTTGTGGTTGAGAGCAATCCAGAACTCAAAGCCAACGAAACCATCACTAAATTTATGGACGAACTGACTGATACTGCTGACAAATTAAGCTATGCTCGTCGCAGCGTCATCGATTTGACTCAAACCTTCAACCAAAAACTCGTTGTCTTTCCTTCTAACCTCATTGCTAAAGTCCTTGGCTTTACCAGTGAAGCTGGTTTGGTTACTCCCACCAGCGGCGCTCATCTAGAAGTTAGCAAGACAGAGCAACAAGACCCCAAAGTCAGTCTGTAACAGCCTATGACTCACTATCAGTTAGTCAGCAGCAATAAGCGGCGATCATTTTTCATCGTCTTGGCTTTTTTACTGTTTATTGCTGGGGCTGCTTACATCATGGCCACTGGTTTTGGCTATTCCCTCGACATCGTCGGTTGGGCCCTGATCATTTCTGGCGGGATGTCATTTGTTAGCTACTATTTCTCCGACCAAATTATTTTGAGCATTTCAGGAGCCAGACCAGCCACCCGCAAGGAATTCTTTGATTTCTACACCGTCACTGAGAACCTCTGTTTAGGTCAGAAACTACCTATGCCTAAACTCTATGTCATTGACGACACGGCCATGAATGCTTTTGCTACCGGTCGTGATCCCCAACATGCCGTCGTCTGCGCCACCACCGGCCTACTGAGTCGTCTCAACCGTCAGGAAGTGGAAGGAGTGGTTGCTCATGAGCTCAGTCACGTCAAGAACTATGATATTTTACTGATGTCAATTGTTTCGGTTCTGGTTGGTTTAGTTGCGTTACTTGCTGACTGGATGTTACGCATGTCATTTTGGGGTGGGGGACGTAAGCGCGATGAAGATACTGGTCAACTCGGCGCCATCATCGCTGTTTTAGCATTGGTCTTGGCACTCTTATCACCCTTCATTGCTCAACTCATTCAACTATCTATCTCTCGTCGCCGTGAATTTCTGGCTGATGCCTCTGCTGTTGCCATGACCAAAAACCCCAGTGGTCTTGCCAAGGCTCTAAGCAAAATCAGTGGCGACACCGAACCACTTGAAGCTGCCAACAAAGCCACGGCTCACTTGTATATCAGTGACCCACTCAAAAATACCAAGGGCGCCATCCACGCGTTTGCCAAATTATTTAACACCCACCCACCAGTCGAAGAACGCATTGCTGCGCTGATGAAAATTGCTAACTAAAATAAAAAAGGAACTATGTCAGTCACCCAATCACAAGTCAAACATATCGCTGGACTTGCCACTATTCCCGTTTCTGAGGAAGAAACGCAGAAACTCACCCAAGCCTTCAATGAAACCCTCGCGGTCGTCGATCAACTCAAGCAAGTAGATGTCAGCACCACTAAGACCACTCATCAAGTCACGGGCTTACATAATGTCTTGCGGGAAGATGTGGTGCGTGAAGACCTCAGTTTCACCCAAGCAGAAGCGCTCGCCAATGCCAAAGTTACTCACCAAGGGTATTTTGTCGTTCCCTACGTACTCAGCAACAAAGATAACTAGAAAGCTCCTCCCATGAAACTCAACACCTTAACACTCAAAGAAAGTCTTGATGGTCTACACAAAGGCGATTTTTCGCTTGATGAAATCTACCGAGATCTTGATCAAGCGTATACAGAACACAATACTAAACTCAATGTCTACTTGAGTAAAAATGAACATGCCCTAGAACAGAGTAGAGCCAAATCGACTTTACCACTCAAAGGCTTGCCGATTGCCGTCAAAGACAATTTTTGCACACGCGATCTACCCAGCACCGCTTCTTCAGCAGTACTTGAGGGATTTCGTCCACAGTATGAATCAACTGTCACCAAGCGCTTGCAAGAACAAGGTGGTATCGTGTATGGCAAAACTAACCTTGATGCCTTCGCTCATGGCTCATCCACTGAAACGAGTGATTTTGGTCCCACTCTCAATCCTCGCAATCCCGAGCACCTACCCGGTGGCTCATCAGGTGGCAGTGCTGCCGCAATTGCTGGCGATCTCGCCATTGCCTCAATCGGTAGCGAAACTGCCGGTTCAATCCGCCAACCCTCAGCTTGGTGTGGCACCGTTGGCTTCAAGCCGAGCTATGGTCGAGCCAGTCGCTTCGGTGTCGCTGCTATGGCTTCTTCAACTGATAGCCCTGGACCAATTACCAAAACTGTCGAAGATGCCTGCATTCTCCTGAATACCTTTGCTGGACATGATCCACTCGATGGCACTTCTTACAGTGAAAAAAGTCCTGATTTTACACAGTTTCTTGATCAGAGTATCAAAGGCATGAAAATTGGATTGATTTATCAAGATATTGAAGAGCTTGCAACCAATAATGCGCTCCTTCAAAAAGAACTGGAAATCCTCCGTGAACTTGGTGCAACTATTGAAGTGGCACAGGCTATGGATCCTCATCCAGCTATTGGTGTCTATACGGTCGTCCAGAGGGCTGAAGTCAGCAGCAACCTAGCTCGCTATGACGGGATTCGCTATGGCCAAGATCGCAGTCACTTCGGAGCCGAAGCCAAGCGCCGCATCATGCTGGGTACCTTCACTCTCACGGCCGGACATGCCGATAAATACTACGAAACAGCTCAAAAAGTGCGCACGCTCTATCTAGAGGATTACAAGCGACTATTTGCCAACTATGATGTGCTGATTTCACTCACCTCACCGTCCTATGCCAAAAAAGTTGGCGTTAGCGCTGATGCAGCCATGTTTGGCGAGCTTGAAGATATGCTGCTGGAGGCCAGTTCCGTATCTGGCTTGCCAGGAATCAACGTGCCATTTTTTAGAGATCCAGATACCAATCTGTATCTAGGCGCAAGCCTCATCGCTCCGATGTGGCAAGAAGGCAACATCATCAAGGTTGCCGACGCCTTTGAAAAAAATAGTAAATGGAATTCATGGAGAAATAGGAATTAAGCTCATGTCATACGAACTTGTTTGTGGACTCGAAATCCACGCCGAACTCAAAACTAAATCAAAAATGTTCTGCGGTTGCAAGAATGATCCTTTTGGGGCACCAGCTCCCAATACCCATACTTGCCCCGTTTGTCTAGGGATGCCCGGTGGTCTACCCGTTGCCAACCGCCAAGCCATTGAATGGACCATCAAGCTTGGTTTAGCCCTCAACTGTCAGATCAATTTATTTTCCAAATTTGATCGCAAAAATTACTTCTATCCAGATTTACCCAAAGGCTATCAGATTAGTCAGTTTGACTTGCCATTTTGCTACGATGGCTACATCGATACTAGCGAAGGACGAGTGCGAATTCACCGCATTCACCTCGAGGAAGATACTGCTAAACTTTCTCACCAAGAGATTGATCTAGATGGTGATGGTAAGCTTGATAAGGCAACCCTCATTGATTTCAATCGCAGCAGTGTCCCTCTAGTTGAAGTTGTGACTGAAGCCGATATCAAATCTGCCAATCAAGCCAAAGAATATGGTCAAAAACTGCGCCAGATCATGCGCTATCTGGAAATTGCTGATTGTGACATGGAAAAAGGCGGTATGCGTCTGGAAGCCAATATTTCCTTACGTCCAGTCGGCCAGAGTACTTTGCCAAACTACAAGGTCGAGTGCAAAAACATCAACTCGTTTAAGTTTCTCGAAGCAGCGATTGGCTATGAGATGGAGCGCCAAGCGGTGTTGCTTGACCAAAACCAGATTCCAGACCAAGAAACTCGTGGCTACAATCCCACCACTGGCAAAACCTTTGCTCAGCGCAGTAAAGAAGATGCAGCTGATTATCGCTACTTCCCTGATCCGGATTTACCACCACTTCGTTTCACACAGGAGCAAATCGAGGCTATTCGTGCAACTTTACCAGAGTTGCCAGACCAAAAAGCCTCTCGCTTGGCAAAAACCTATGATCTCAATCAAAAAAGTGCGATTGAGATTAGCGCAAGTCTAAAAAAAGCGCGTTTTTATGAACCACTTTTGGAATTAGCTCAGAAAAATGAACTAAACCCCCAAAAGCTCGTCAACGCCTTGCTTAATAAAAAAATTGACTTCACGCTGCAAGATGAGCCAGCGCAAGTTTTACAAATGTTCAAGGAAATGCAGAGCACTGATGTGGTTGATGACAAGGAGTTGTCAACGATAATCACTCAAGTATTAGCCAACAACCAGGATGCGGTTGAAAAATATAAAGCTGGTAAAACTGCGGTTTTGGGCTTTTTGCTTGGTCAAATTATGAAAACTCTAGGTAAAAAAGTTGACGTAGAGCAAGTGCGTCAAGAATTAATCAAAACACTTAATTAGAAACTATCTCCTGCCAAAGAGAGAAGTTCATGGGCACTGAACTGAGTGAGTATTTGCAACGTAAAGCCAATGGAGATTTTACAAACCACCCAATTAATGTTAGACTTTTCCAGAGGTTAGCTTTGTCTTTGTGATGCGCGCGCCCTCCGGAATATGACACAGATTGATCCCAGCAGTTTTGTCCATTTGCACGTCCATAGCGAGTACTCGATGCTCGATGGTTTGGCGAAAATTCCCCAACTAGTTGCCAAAGTTAAGGAGCTCGGCCAGACTGCTGTCGCCCTCACCGATCATGGCAACATGCACGGCAATATTGCTTTTTATAATGCCTGTCGCAAAGAGGGGATTAAGCCAATCGTCGGAGTCGAGGTCTATCTTGCCAAAAATTCTCGCTTCGATAAACAACTGCGCATGGGCAGCGACCAAAGCCATTTGACTCTCTTGGCAGAGAACCACACTGGCTATCAAAACCTAATGAAGATGGTCACCATCTCTAATTTCGAAGGTTTTTCCTATAAACCTCGTATTGATGAGGAAACACTCTTCGCCCACAGCGAAGGTGTTATTATGCTGAGTGGTTGTATGAGTAGTCGCACTAGCCGACTTTTGCTCGATGACAAAGATGAGGAAGCTCTAGAACTTTTCAAGAAATATCAAGCAGTTTTCGCTGATCGCCTCTATATTGAGGTTCAAAACCATCCTCATGTCCCCAAGGAAAAGATTTTGCGTGAAAAACTGGTCAAAATCGCTCGCCAACTCAACCTCCCTCTAGTCGCCACCAATGACATCCACTACCTTGAGCCCGAAGACGCAGAGGCACAAGATGCGCTGCTATGCGTCCAGACCCGCAAGCTCATCAGTGATGAGAAACGAATGAAAATGGTGGATAAACCAGATTTTTATCTCAAATCTGCAGCTGAGATGGTCGAGTTATTCGCCGACCTACCAGAAGCAATTGGAAATACCGTCAAGCTCGCAGAGCGCATCAATCTCGAGATTCCCACCGGCAAGCTCATTTTTCCTGGTTACGAATTACCGCCAGGAGAGAGCTACGAAAGTTACCTTCACAAACTCAGCTTTGAGGGTGCCAAGAAAAAATATGGCGCAATTACTCCTGAAATTGAGAAACGCCTCGAGTATGAAATTGGCATTATCAATACCAAAGGTTATGCGGCGTATTTCCTGATCACCCAAGATTTTGTGAACTGGGCCAAGAGCCACGGGATTGCCGTTGGACCAGGTAGAGGTAGTGCCGCCGGCTCAATTGTCTCTTATTCACTCAACATCACTGCTCTTGATCCGCTAGCACATGGCCTCCCATTCGAGCGGTTTCTCAATCCTGAGCGCCCCACTCCTCCTGATATCGATATCGATTTCGCAGATATCAAACGTGACGAAGTGATCAATTACGTCGCTAAGAAATATGGTGAAGATCATGTGGCGGCCGTGATTACCTTTGGACGCATGGAAGCTCGGGTTGCCGTACGCGACATTGGTCGTGTTCTCGGTTTACCCTATGAAGACCCTGACCGGGTCGCCAAGTTGATTCCCAATGACCCCGGCAAGAAAGTTTCGATTAAATCAGCCATTGAAACAATTCCTGAGCTGGAAAGCCTCTATCAACAAGATAAATTCAAGCGATTGCTAGATTTAGCCAGCAAAGTCGAGGGTACGGTTCGCCACTCGAGCATGCATGCTTGTGCCATGATTATCGCTGACAAATCCTTACCCAACTATACCCCCATTCAAAAAGATTCGCGCTCAGGCAAAACCCTCACTCAACTGGACATGTATTCGATGGACTGCAATATTGATGATAATGCCATTGGCCTTTTGAAGTTTGACTTCTTGGGCCTGCGCAACTTATCCATCATTCAGGAAACGCTTAAACTAATTAAAAAATATAAAAACAAAACGATCGAGATTGATAAGCTCCCTCTCGATGATCAAAAAACCTTCGATTTGCTTTCTTCTGGTGAAACCACTGGTGTCTTCCAGCTCGAGTCAGGTGGCATGCGGCGGGTTGCTAAATCACTCAAACCAAGTGCCTTCTCAGATATTACTGCTATGGTGGCTTTGTATCGCCCCGGTCCAATGGACCTGATCCCACGCTTCATTGAAGGCAAACACAATCCAGACTCGATTGAATATCCCCATGATTCACTCAAGCCGTTTCTCCAAGAAACCTACGGCATCATGGTCTACCAAGAGCAGATTCTAGAAATTGTTCACTTCATGGCTGGCTACAGCATGGGTGAAGCTGACATGTTGCGCCGAGCAATTGGCAAAAAGAAAAAGAAAATTTTGGACGAAAATAAGAAGCGTTTCATTGACCAGTCAGTAGCAAACAACTACGAGAAGGCAGTGGCTGAAAAAATTTGGAGCTTCATCGAAGCCTTTGCCAACTATGGTTTCAACAAAGCCCACGCTGCTTGCTACGCCATGATTGCCTACCAAACTGCTTGGCTGAAAGCTAACTATCCCGTTGAATACATGGCTGCACTGATGAGTGTTGAGTCGAACTCGCACTCGATGAACCGCGACGAAAAAATCGCTGTCGCTATCGATAATAGTCGTAAAATGGGTATCAAAATTCTTGCCCCAGACATTAATCGCTCTGGCCAAGATTTCACTATCGAGGAAGATGTCAGTTCCAAGGAGGGCTTGGCAATTCGTTTTGGTTTAGCTGCCATCAAGCATGTGGGCAATGCCGCGATTGATAACATCCTGGAAACTCGCAATCGAGAAAAAGAATTCATGTCCTTCACGCATTTCATCCAAGCCTGTGATAGTCGCAAAGTTAATAAAAAAACGCTGGAATGCTTGATTAAAGTTGGCTGCATGGATCGCTTTGGCACTCGCGCTTCAATGCTGGAAAACCTTGATCAAATTCGTCAAACCGCTGGTCAATTTCAGTCAGAAGTTGATGGTCAGGACCACTTATTTATGGATGTGAGTGCTAAGAGCACTGAGATCAAAGATAGCTTTCCGCAACTAAAAGAATATCCTGAAGCTGAGCTCTTATCCTTTGAAAAAGAATTACTTGGCATGTATCTAACTGACCATCCTTTGGCTGATGCACTCAATCTGGTCAATAAACGAGCCAACATGCGCATCGGCGAACTCGATCCTGAATTTAGCCAGGATCAAATTTTTCTGTTTGGTGGTTTGCTGAGTCGTTTCAAAGAAATTTTGACCAAAAAGGGACAAAAAATGGCTTTTGCCACCCTCGAGGATCAAACCGGTAAAGCCGAGCTCATTATTTTCCCCCGCACCTATGAGGAGCTGGGCTTTCAACTCGAACAAGATCAAGTGGTGTTGGTGCGTGGCAAAGTCCAGCGGGAAGAGGAAGAGTGGAAGATTCTCGCTGAAAAAATTATTGTTCCCAAAGATGAAGAAGTCGAAATGGCTAAAGGTGATGACTACAAAGAAATTTTCGTCCCCCGCAAAACCGAACAGGCAACCCTCAAAAAACTTGGCAACCTCTTGAAAGCCAATCCCGGAACTGACAAAATGGTGATTATCATTCCTAATGGGGCAAAGCCTGAGCGAATTATTTTGCCCTACAAGGTTAATTACACTGACGAGCTTGCCAAACAAGTCGAGCAGCTTCTCGCCTAAAGCATATGCCTGCCACCTATCATCAACTCAGTAAAGCCGCCTGGCAGATTCGCCAAGATATTCTGACCATGATTTATCGTGCCGGCAGCGGCCATCCTGGTGGCTCACTCGGGATGACTGATGTGTTTACGGCGCTGTACTTAGGTAAGATCTTGCGCCACGATCCAAAGCGGCCAGAATGGGATAAACGAGATTACTTGCTTGTTAGCAACGGCCATATTAGTCCGGTGATTTATGCGACACTGGCGAAGGCTGGCTACTTTGATCGCAGTGAACTCAGCACCTTTCGCCAAGTTAGCTCCAGGTTCCAAGGTCATCCACACTATGTGCCACAACTCAGTGAAAGAGTGCCGGGAGTTGAAAATACTTCTGGACCACTTGGTCAAGGCTTATCGCAGGCAGCCGGACTCGCCCTGGCGCTACGTTTGGATGGCAAAAAAAATCTTGTCTACTGTCTAATGAGTGATGGTGAACAGCAAGAAGGACAAATTTGGGAAGCCTATCAATTCATCGCTCATCATCGACTCAATCAGTTGATTGGCGTTATTGATTACAATCACATTCAAATTTCTGGCACAACCAAAGATGTTTTGGATTTGGGACAACTAAAAGCAAAATTAATGAGTTTTGGCTTACGCGTCCTGGAAATGAATGCTCATGATTTTGCATCAATTTTTGAAACCTTTGAAAAAGCTAAACAGCCAAATCAAAATCCCACGATTATTCTCGCCAAAAGTATTCCGGGTAAGGGGGTGTCTTTCATGGAAGGTGATTATCGATGGCATGGCAAGGTTCCAAGCAACAGCGAATACAACCAAGCACTGAAAGAATTACAAATCAAGGAAAAAACCTTTGTCGATTGATGTGACCAAACTACAAGCTACTCGTGATGGCTTCGGTCAAGCCATGATCGAGCTAGGCAATGAAAATCCACAAGTAGTGGCACTGTGTGCTGATTTGCGCGATTCATTGCGACTTGCTGATTTCAGCAAAAATTTTCCCGATCGCTACATCGAGTGCGGAGTCGCTGAACAAAATATGATGAGTGTTGGAGCGGGATTGGCACTTGGCGGGAAAATTCCCTTTATTGCTAGCTTCGCGGTGTTTAATCCGGGCAGAAATCTCGATCAACTACGAGTAGCCACCTATAGTCAACTCAATATCAAAATTGTTGGCGGCTACGCTGGCTTTGGCAATGGAGGCGATGGTGCCACTCACCAAGCTTTTGAAGATCTGGCCATTATGTCCGCCTTACCTGGCATGACCGTGCTTGCCCCAGCTGATGCCGAGCAAGCTAAAATTCTGACTAAACTCGCCGCCAAACACATTGGCCCAACCTATTTGCGCCTTGGCCGACTTGATCTACCAACACTTAGTGACATAACTGAAAAAGAACAAAGCATTAAAATTGGCAAAGCTCAATTATTAAGGGAGGGGAGTGACTTAAGTATTTTCACTACTGGCGCTATGGCGTTTGCTGCATTAAGTGCCAGTGCAAAGCTCAACCAACTTGGACTCAGCGTCGAAATTATTAATTTTCACACCCTCAAACCTTTTGATTGTCAGGCTGCCATTAAAAGTGCTCAAAAAACTCAAGCGGTACTCGTGGCAGCAGAACATGACCAGCGATCTGGCTTGGCGAGCATTGTCAGTCAGACCCTAGCTGAGAGCATGGGAGACCCGCTCGTATCACCAATTGCCTTTGCCAGCTTAGGCATCGACAATCGTTTTGGTGAATCTGGAAAAAATCAAGATTTGCTTGATAAATTTGAACTAAATGAGTTTGGCATTATTAAACAAATTAAATTATTACTGACTAAGAAAAAAAACTTGATATGATCAAAAAAATTGCTATAGCAATCTTTTTTATGATTCTATCTTTTAGGAATGCGACGTCTGTATATGCCCAAGAACAAATAGCTCCAGAAGAGCAAAAAAACTATCAAGCAGTCGTCACTGAAATTCTTGAGCAAAAAATTGGAGGAGAAGCAGTAGCTGGCGAACTCTGGCAAAAACTTGAGCTCACGATCACAAGTAAGGGTGAATTAGCAACACAAAAAATTACTATTGAAAATCGCAATCCCAATACTACCTATCAAATTGGTGACAAAGTCATGGTTTATCAAGCTAATCAAGATACCTTTCTGATTGCCGATCAAGTCCGGACTGATTCATTGTTGATTTTATTTATCATATTCATCGCTCTAGTGTTACTCATCTCCAAGTGGCGAGGTGTTGGCTCACTGATTGGCATGGCCATATCGTTTGCCATCATTATTTATTTCATCCTCCCGAGAATTGCGAGTGGCTCCAATCCCATTTTGATTGCTATCCTTGGCTCAATTATTATTATTCCCGCAACTTTTTACCCTTCCCATGGGATTAATCGTAAAAGTAGCATTGCCATTATCAGTACGATTATCGCGCTCCTAATCACTGGATTCTTAGCCAACTACTTCATTGATTTTGCTAAATTAACTGGCCTAGCTTCTGAAGAAGCCGGCTTCTTGCAAGCCATGTATCCCGGACTAATTAATCTTAAGGGCTTATTGCTGGCTGGAATTATCATTGGTGTGCTCGGCGTGCTTGACGATGTCACTGTCTCTCAAGCCTCCATCGTCGAGCAGCTCAAGGGCGCTAATCCCAATCTAAAAACTACTGAAGTCTATAAACGCGCCATGCATGTCGGTCATGACCATATCTCCTCAGTGGTAAATACTTTGGTTCTTGTCTATGCAGGTGCATCACTCCCACTACTGTTACTTTTCAATGATGCTGCTTCGTCATTTGGAGAATTGATTAACTACGAGATGATTGCGGAAGAAATTATTAGGACACTGGTTGGTAGCATCGGCTTGATTTTGGCCGTACCAATTAGCACCTTGCTGGCTGCTTGGTTTGTGGAGGGTAAAGTCTTGGAAAGCAGCGACCATCGCCATCATCACTAATAGATCGCTTTTATTTTTGACACTTAGGGCAGTAAAAACTACCTCGACCAGCAATCTTAGCTTTCATAATTGGTGTAGCACAGCGCATACATGGCAAACCTTCACGCCCATAGACTTGTAGTTCGTGTTGAAAACCACCGGCAAAACCATCAACTCCAACATACTTACCATCAAAGGTGGTGCCGCCCAGCTCAATTGCCCGCGCAATGATTGTTTGCATCGCCGAAAGTAAAGCAGTCATCTGAGCCTTGGTGATTTGGCGGGCGGGCGTAAAGGGAGATAGACCAATCTTAAACAATGATTCACTGGCATAAATATTACCAACTCCACAAATCACGGCATTGTCCATAATAAATTGTTTAATGGGAATACTACGTCTCTGAGCTTGGCGAAGCAAATAGGTGACACTTAGATTTGGATCATTAATATCTGGCCCATACTGCGCAAATTCCTGGTCGACTTCCTGTTTGAGAGGGGAGCGAATCCAACCAAAAACTCGCTGATCATTGAAAAAAAGCTGCGCTCCATCAGCAAAAGTAAATACTACTCGGGTGTGTCTACTTGGTAATTGTGCCACCCAATCAGCAGTCGGGTGCCCGCCACCACTACGCTCTCCACTTTGGTCGACAAAGATCAACTGCCCTGTCATCTTGAGGTGAATGAGCAAATCACGCTGCCCGCTGAGGACGATCTGTAAAATTTTGGCTCGACGCTGCACTGCCATCACCTGCTGCTGTAACAGCTCTGTTGACACGTCAGAAAAACCTAAAAAGCTCTTGTCGCGCAAAACCTCTACCTGCTGCACAATACGCTGACGTAGCAGTTCATCTAGTTTGCGCCGGACAGTTTCAACTTCTGGTAGTTCTGGCATTAGTTTGAAGTCTTAGTTTGACGCTTATTGAGCACGACATGATCCATCACCATGCTCAGATCTCGCTCAAGCATAAAGACAAGAATTTCAGCTACTTTGGCGGTGTCCATCCAATCCTGATTATCTTTGGGGGTGCCTGCCTTGGCAAATAGTTGCGTGTTCATCCCACCTGGATAAAAACCAGTCACCTTAATATTAGTTTTTTCTAAATCAAGTTTAAGTGATTCGGTAAAACCCTGCACACCAAATTTAGTGGCAGCATACACCGCTTGGCCATTTCTACCTTTCAGCCCTGAAGTCGAAGAAATATTGATGATGTGCGACTCACTTGCTTTGCTTAAAGTAGGCAAAAATGCCTTAGTCGCAAAAATCACTCCTTTGAGATTGCTATCAATCGCTCTTTCGATTGCCACCACATCATGATCCAGCAACAAGCCCTCAATCCAGACTCCAGCATTATTAATCAAGACATCAACTGATCCAATGGTATTTGCAACTTCAGACAGAGTTTGCCATTGACTAACATCAACTGCAAAACCCTGTGCTTTTTCGCCCAGTTCTTTGATTGCCGTGTCAATCTTCTGCTGATCTCTAGAAAGAATGCAAACCTGCGCACCTTGAGCAACTAATGCTCTCGATAGGGCTAAACCCAAGCCATCAGCCCCACCAGTAATGACAATTTTTTTATTTGCTAAATTCATGACAAGTTCCTTTCTTTGATCAGGTCTAGTAAGAATGGAAAAGTCCGATAGCCTTCTCCCATAGTTCCCACGCTAAAATGCTTTTGACCCTCTTTGACAATTAACTCACCACCTAGTTCTTTGGCTAAAAATTCTGCATGTTCAAGTGGGCAATACGGATCATTATCAGCATGAATGAAAACAAAGTGCTTAGCCTTGTTTTTGATTGCTGCCAAATCAAGTGCTGGGTCAAATAGCTCACATAAAGCCTCCCAGCCCAAATCATCTTTGAAACTACCCACCAAATAGCAGGTATCAACCCGTACGTCGTCTGGCAAAGCTTGCAGCAAACCCAAAATCGCCACTGCACCAGAAGAGTGCCCGATTAAAATCGTTTGTTCATTGAAGTCATATTTCAACTCATCGAGTAAAAAATGATTATAGCGACGCAGATTGGGTTTATCAGAGCCAGGCAATTGCGGCACCGCCGTAGCACATCCTAGAGCATCAAGTTCTTGGCGCAACCAATCAAACCAGTTTTCAGTGGGGTAACCACCGGTGCCGTGAAGAATAAGAGCATTTGACATAATTTACTCTCGATGTTCTTTTGCTCCAATCAAGCCACACTTCTTATATTTTAAACCCGAACCGCAGGGGCAGAGGTCATTGCGACCGACCTTGGCATATTTATCAGCCGAACCACTACCTGTAGAGGTTGATGTTGAAGCGCTGCTCAAAGAGCCGCCCATTTTTCCCAATGCTGCTGCCAAATCACCCGCATTGCCTTTGGCAACGGGCGCTGCCGACCGAGGAGCCGCCACTTGGCGCTGCTCCACAGCTACTGCCTGACCTAAATTGGGCGTCCCCTCAGCCGGAGCCTGGAGGTTCAGTTCCTGAGGCATGGTTGGGCGCTGCATCATCGGCTGGACACGGAAAATACGATTGGCAATGGTGCTTTCAATGGCGGCGATCAACCCTTCAAACATACTAAAAGCTTCCTTTTTATATTCAGCCAAAACAGTGTTTTTGTCGCCCCGCAACCAAATACCTTCGCGTAAATCATCAATGCCGTCGAGATGATCCATCCATTTCTCATCGATGGTGGAGAGGACCACAAATTTCTCCAGTTCACGCATTACTGCTTCACCCAAAGTGCGCTCACGTGATTCATAGGTGCGACTGACTACATCGAGTAACTCACTGCTAATTTCTTCAGTAGTCTGAAGCTTACTGAGTTTAATTGCCAAACGCTTCTGAGAAGCCTCGTCAAAGGGAATAATTTTGGCAAATTCTTTGACAATCGCTTCATACTCATCATTGGTGAAATTTTCAGGTGCACGCAAGGAAACAATGCTGGTCACTTCATTACTCAAATAATCCATTACCTGATCTTTGAGGCGCACCGTCAAAGCAGTATCAGTCTCAAGAACTGTTGCTAGAGAATCATCTGAAAGCTTGGTTGGTTTGATCTGGACTGTGGCAGCTTCCAGCAAACGCCGGCGGCGCTTATAGATGATTTCACGATGCTTATTCATCACATCGTCAAACTCCACCAAGCGCTTGCGCTGATCGAAGAAAAAGGTTTCCACTTTGACCTGAGCTGATTCAATTGCTTTGCTCACCATTGGATTTTCAATGGCCTGATCTTCATCAATTTTCAAGAAATCCATAACTTTGGCGATTTGCTCACCACCAAAAATGCGCATAATCTCATCATCAAGCGCTACGAAAAATTGCGAAGAACCTGGATCACCCTGACGTCCAGCACGACCACGGAGCTGATTATCAATACGGCGTGATTCATGACGCTCAGTGGCCACAATCGCCAAACCTCCAACCGCCACCACTTCATCATGATCTTTTTGCCAATTCTGGAGGGCACTAGCATAGGCATCTAAGTCGTAATTGGCTGGATTGATTGAGGTTGGCAAACCAAGATCTTCATATTTTTTTGGCAAAACAAGCTTTTTCTTGCTGCGTTCTTTTTTCAAGAAATCTTTGAGCTCTGGCTTCGCACCACCCAAAACAATATCCACACCACGACCTGCGATATTGGTAGCGACAGTAATTGCTCCTTTGCGACCAGCATCGGCGATGATAAATGCTTCTTTTTCGTGATTCTTAGCATTCAATAATTGATGGGGGATATTTTTACGCTTGAGGAAGTTAGCGATAATCTGATTATGCTCGATCGAGCGAGTACCAATCAACACTGGTCGACCAGTCGCGTGAATTTCTTCGACAGTGCGCACAATGGCGGAATACTTCACAGCGGTATTTTTGTACACCTGATCAGGTAAATCCTGACGTACCACGGTGGTGTTGGTAGGAATTGCCAAGACATCGACCTTGTAAATCTGATTAAACTCCTCAGATTCGGTGATGGCTGTACCAGTTAGACCAGAGAGTTTCTCGTACATGCGGAAGTAGTTTTGTAGAGAAACAGTCGCCAAGGTGCGTGATTCTTGCTGAATAGGCACGCCTTCTTTGGCTTCAATTGCCTGATGTAGTCCATCACTGTAGCGACGACCAAACATCAAACGGCCAGTGTGCTCATCGACAATGACCACCTGATTATCTTTGACGATATATTCTTTATCTCGACGATAGAGAGTACTGGCTTTGAGGGCTGATTCGACGTGATGAATTACATCAAAACTTTCTTCATAGAGATTTTTGACTCCGAGTTTAGCCTCGATGCGTTTGACACCTAAATCAGTGAGGGTGGCAGTTTTGGCCTTCTCATCCAGCTTATAATCCTGATCTTGGACAAGGGTACGCACCATTTTGGCATAGTCATAGTACTTATTGGTTGGCTCACTGTCTGGAGCTGAGATAATCAACGGTGTACGGGCTTCATCAATCAAAATTGAGTCAGCCTCATCAACGATCGCGAAGTAGTGCGGAGTGTCTTGGCGCTGCACCATTTGCTCGAGGTTTTGGACCATGTTGTCACGCAAGTAATCAAAACCAAATTCGTTGTTAGTGCCATAGGTAATATCAGCTAAGTAGGCTTCTTGGCGACTTATTTCTTGGAAGTGCTCCAAGCGCTCGTCACCGCGTTCTGCGCTGTCGATATCTGGATTATAAAGACGAGCATGATCGTGAACGATCACCGCTGCTCTCAGACCCAAGAAGTGATAGAGTGGCCCCATCCAACCCAAACCAATTTCTGAAAGATAGTCGTTGACTGTTACTAAATGCACGCCTTTGCCAAGAAGAGCATTGAGGTAGAGGGGAGCAGTCACAGTCAAAGTCTTGCCTTCACCGGTCTTTTGTTCGGTGATATTGCTGTAGTGCAGAGCAACGCCAGCCAATAATTGCACATCGAAGTGACGCATGCCGAGAATACGGCGCGAGGCTTCGCGCACGGTCGCATAGGCTTCAGGCAAGAGCTGATTGAGAATGGCTTTTTCTTGAGTCTGGAGATTTTCTGGAGACACATCAGATAATGATTCTTGAATCTGGGCTTTGAATTTACTAGTCTGGGCAGCTAATTCAGCATCGCTGAGGGCTTGCATTTCCGGTTCAAGCGCATTGATTTGCTCCACCACACCCTGGTACTGCTTCAATTTTTTGGCTTCTTCATCGAAAAAAGATTTGAGGAATTTGAACATAAAAACTCTCTAAAAATAGTAGGTTGAATCTTGATTATATTTTGGACCCTGTCTTTTTACAATGCATATAATGCGTTGTAAAAAGCAGCCGGTACAAAAGATGCAAAGCGATTTTGGACCCTGAATAGCAGCTTTCGTTAGAAAAGTGATATAAAGAAATTTTGAACCCTTGGTACGAAATCGCTTCGCATAGAAGGAAAACGAGCTTTTATCTAGATCAAATCTACACCATCCACCGCTTGAGTACCTCTGGAATTTGCACACTACCATCAGCCTGTTGGTAATTCTCAACTACTGCGGCCAAAAGGCGAGGAGAGGCAGCTACCGTATTATTGAGAGTGTACACAAACTTGGTACTACCATCTTTGGCTTGGTAGCGAATATTGAGGCGACGAGCTTGAAAATCATTGAAATAGCTAGCTGAATGGGTCTCGCGATATTTACCCTGACCTGGAAACCAAGTTTCGATGTCATACTTCTTGCGCTGGCCTGCGCCCATATCACCGGTACACATCAACAGCACTTGATAGGGCAAACCTAGGCTCTGTAGCAACTCTTCAGAAAAACCAAGCATTTGTTCGTGCCATTTTCTAGTTTCTGCTTCATCAGCTACAGTCAAAACCACCTGCTCGACCTTGTTGAACTGATGTACTCGAATTACTCCTTTGGTGTCTTTACCGTAAGAACCTACTTCACGACGGAAGCAAGGAGAGATACCACAAATTTTGATTGGTAGGTCTTTTTCTCGCAGAGTTTCGCCACCATAATATGAAGTCAGGGCTACTTCAGCCGTACCAGCCAAGATCTGACCGTCTTGAGTATAGTAGTGATCCTCAGCTCCCCAAGGGAAATAGCCAGTGCCTTGCATCGCTTCACGATTGACGAGAATTGGTGCTGACATGGGCGTAAAGCCGTGTTTTTTCATGATCGAGAGCGCGTGTAATAAAAGTGCTTGCTCCAGGAGCAACGCCTCATTCTTGAGGAAATATCCTCGAAATCCTGCTATTTTGACGGCGCGTTCCGTATCGAGCCAATCTAAGTTTTTCATCAATTCATCATGAGTTTTGGGGGTGAAATCAAAATCACGCTGCTTACCTTCTTGGCGTACCACCTGATTGCCACTCTCATCTTTGGCGACTGGCACATCAGTAGCGGGGACATTGGGAACCTCGAGCATGAGCTGCTCGAATTGCTCAGCGATTGCCTTGACTTGTGGTTCCAGTTCCTTGAGTTGAGTTTTGAGGGCCTTGCCTTTTTCAACCAAGACCTGATCTGGTTTTTGACCAGCTGCCACTGCAACTTTAATTGCATCAACGTTGGCGTTGGCTGCCTGACGTAAAGTATCAGTTTGCTGCTGCAAACTGCGGCGTTGTTCATCAACCTCAAGTAAGCGATCAATCACAGATGCATCCAAGTTTTTATTGGCACACGCTGTTTTGACCAGCTCAGTATTTTGACGAATATACGTGATATCAAGCATACATAATTTCCCTTATTTTTTATGTTTTTTTCTTTTGATTCCCAACACCTCAAGTGCCTTTTTGTTATTTGTAAAATGAGTCTGTCCAGTTGAGTGTTTGACTGAGCGCTCATCAGCAATCTTAAGCGCTTCATTTACCAAGCTTCGATTTGCTGGATTATCTTGCATTCCTAAACTTTCTAACACTTTCATTATGTCGAGTGCTTGATAACCATCACTAGGTACTAACCAACGCTCAATAATTCTCGACGCTATACTGCCAACTTCTTGTTTTTGTATTTGTTCATTCATTACTTTAGTTCCCTCTTAAAAACTCCAATCAAAAAACCAATGTGCTCGTCAGGAGTTTTGCCAATCAACTCAAAACCAAGAGCGATGTCTTCACGACTGACGTTGGCTGCGAAAGACTTGTCCTTGAGTTTTTTCTTGACTGATTTGACCTCCATATCGGCGAAGCCATTAGGTCGAAGGAGAGAGGCTGCGTGCATTAAACCACTGAGCTCATCACAGGCAAACAGATACTTGTCAAGCAAACTCACCGCCTGCACACCAGTGCGACCTGGTGCATGGGCGAGAATAGCTTGTTTCATTTCTGCTGGATACTCGCCAAATAGTTCTTTGACTGCCTTGTTGGGATGCTCATCTGGATATTGCTCCCAATCCAAGTCGTGAAGAAGACCAGTGGCATACCACAACTCAATATCTTGACCAAGCTCTCCAGCATAAGCTTCCATCGCTGCTGCTACCATCTGACAATGATGGCGCAATGCATCGCTACTGATATAACGCGCTAAAAGTTCTTTACTAGCTTGACGAGTGGGTATGTTCATAGGTTTTTCAATCCTGCAAAGCGCTGCTGCAATAATTCTTGGCTCGTGGCTTTGAGCAACCAACCCGCCTTGGGGCCAGATTTTTTACCAAGCAATAGCAAATAAATGCTTTCAAAAGCTGGGCGCGGACCAATGCTTTGCTTGGCAAGATCAAAAATCCGCTGTTGTAAATCCGCTGCCTCGACCGTGGCCGAATCGCTCAACATCACCTGCAATTGCTCTAAAAAGGCTTTTTGCTCGACACTCAAAGTCGCTGCTGCCTCAGGCATCTCAGCACGAGGAGTAAACTGGTATTCAGCTGGAGCATAGTGTTGTAGCCAAATCGAAGCGTAGTGTTGACGATCGCGCAGCAGTTCAAGCTCAAGTTCAGTTAATTCACTACCTTTGACCTTGATAAATTCTGCAGCTAAATCCTTATCTGGATACTGCATCCACAGCGCCACATCACGAAACCGTGGCAAGAAACTTGGTTGCTGCTCCTGACCTTGAATTTGTGCGAGTTGGAAGGCGCGCGCCAAGCGCATGTCACCTTCTTCCTGACCCCAAGCGAGGCGCGCGCCCTGATCATATTCATCAAATAAATCAGGAATCGCCATCGTCTGCGGATCGAAATCAATCACTTGCTCATAATTGCGACTGGCAAACAGAAAACGACCAACTGCTGGCGGAAACAACTTGGTAAACTCTCGTGCTGAGGTGCCAACTCCCTTACTCGAGCTCATTTTGGCTCCACGAATCAAAATCCACTCATAGGGAATGTTGAAAGGCACGGTGATATCAAAAACCTGCTTGCACTCTTCATTGGCCATGTCGCGTGAACCACCAGCACTTGAGTGATCTTTGCCCGCTCCTTCGATATTGACTCCCATGGCTGCCCAATGGGCCGGCCAATCAACTTTCCAAAGCAATTTGCCAGTGCCACCAAAGGGGCTGACCTTACCGGTGTAACCACAGCCTTTGGCCCAAGTTACCTTATTGGGTTGACATTCAAAAGTCACCTGCTCGCCATCCCAATCAGTCACGAGCGTAGTCCCAAGCTTGCCACACTCTGGACAAATGACTTGGAAGGGGTACCAACGCTCGGGTAGTGTGTACTTGGCCACCTGCTGATAGATATCGCGCATTTTCTCGACGCTATTAAGAGCGGTACGAATAAACGGATCCATCACTCCAGACTCATACAACTCATGACTCCACACAATTTTCTGAGTACACCCAAGTGAACGGAAGGCATGAATAAAATCAAAGGCATAGATTTCGGCGAAGTTTTTGGCATTTTGCAGATCAGCTAACTCTGCCGGAGAGGTTTGTGATAGATCAATGCCACATTGCTCAAGATCTGGTTTAGGGATTTTGTAGAGTGGTTTGCCCATGTGCTCTGCAAAAACCGCTTCATCCAAATAGGTGGGCAGACCATCCATTGGGTCCATATCATTGAAAACATAGGTACTCTTTGGATCAAGGCCACGCTGACGCAACACTTGCGCCACTAAGTCATGTAAAAGCACACCGCGCAAAGCGCCGGTATGGACTCGACCAGATGGAGTCTTCATATCATCGACATGGAGTTGTTCGACTTTATATTTCGCTTGCCATTTGATAATGCCATCGACAACTTTATCGAGCCAATGGTTGCTTTGAAGTGGTGCTGTTTGTGCCATAAAATATAGTCCTTATTATACTGCCCTTTGTGTTTCTCGTCATACCTTCTAAAAAGCCCCGCGACTTGGCGGGGCTTTTGTGTAGTTTATCTTTTGTGTAGTTTTATTTGATTTCTAAAATCTTATAGGTGATTTTGCCCGCCGGGGTGGTCACCTCTACGCTATCACCCTTCTTCTTAGAGAGGAGGGCCTTACCTACTGGAGACTCAATAGAAATCTTGCCTTCACTAGGATTTGATTCATATTCACCAGTCATCTGATAAGTAAGCTGT
>CAITDX010000037.1 GCA_903891335.1 uncultured bacterium | reverse complement strand
GTTATCAATAAATACAATCTCGCCATCTACCTCTTTGATCCCGAGTTCATCCAGTTTATAATACGTCCTTATAACACTGTCGAATAAGGGTTCCACCTGTGAGACAGTGAGCTCACTTTCATTTTTGAGAATTTCTCCAATAAAATATTTCGCCTATAATAATTAATAATTTAATACCCCTATTTGAAGTGTCTTTCTCGCTTCATTGGGTTCCTGTTATTATTAGAATAGCTTTTTTAAAACACCATGGAAGTTCCTATAACAACTAAAACTATAGATAAAGGGGAATCAATTGAAGTAAAGGTTGGTTACGGAGACCATGATGTTTTTAAAGATGATGTTGGACTCTATGGGGAACTTTACCCACAAGCACTAAAAGCAGTGATTCATAGAATTTTTGTACCAGAAGAAGACCAAGGAAAAGGATATGGTCGTAAAATATTTGCTGCTTTCGAAGCCTTGGCAAGAGAAAAGAACTATAAGTCAGTTAGAATTGGTTTGATGTCAAATATTAACATGCGCGATCTGAAAATTTTGTTAAAATTAGGGTTTACTTGTGTTGATAAAGAAAACGCAGTTTATGAAAAAGCACTCTGAACATGTTAAATTCATCTATTTCGACGTTGGTGGTGTTTTACTTGAGTTTGAACACATTCGTATGCAAATTCCACAGCAATTTGGCTTAAATTTGCAGCACTACGATCAATTTATGGCCAGCATCGCTCATGATCGTAGCATTGGTAAATTGTCTGGTCAGGAGCTGGATGTGCTTTTTGAGCAAGAATTTGGTGCAGTTTTTCCTTCTAATTTTTGGTCAAGTGCGCAGTTTGTTGAATATTTTCGTCCAATTATCCTCATGCACGACTTTGTAGAGGAGCTTGCAACACATTATCGTTTGGGTTTATTGACCAATGTCAGTCGAGAAATTTATGAACGCACTCAACGAGATTTTGCGCATCTTCTCTACCCGCCAGTTGATTTTGAAGTACGCGTGACTTCTTTTGAAGAAGGAGTTGCTAAGCCAGACTTGGAAATTTATCGTCGGGCCATCGCTCGAACTGGTTTGGCTGCTGAAGAAATTTTATTTATCGATGATCTGCCAGAAAATATTGCTGCGGCCCAAGAGGTGGGTATGCAGGGCATTGTCTTTGAAACCAAACAACCAGCTAAAATGGTTCAAGACTTGCGTCAGCTTTTATTTCACTAGATAACTTCTAGTTTTTGATAAATCTCTCCAAGATTAGGAAATGCAACTAATTCCGCGATGCTTAGCACCTTTCGCAGGTCTTCTCTATGTTTGTTCGTGCTGAGATAAGAAGATTGTTTGTTGATTAGGTAGAAATAAAAGTGCAGATAGAGGGTGATGGCAGCCATTAAGAGTGGGATGCGATCAAGATCTCTGGATGATAAATAAATATTGGGATGAGTTGGTTCCCCAAGAATAGTGGCATAGGGTGTTTTTTCATCTTTTTCAAGCCAAAGACTGAAATAATCAAGACTAGCTAGTTCATTGAGTTGAGATAGTCCATTTTCTTTGGCCAATCGATGCATCAGCCAAGTCTCATATTGTCGAGAGGTGAGTAAGTCAGCCCAAGTGACCAACTCACTATTTTGAGTTTCCCAAGTTCGATGAGTGTTTGAGTTATCATTTGTGGTAATCATTGCAGAAAGATATGTAATGAGCTGGGCGAGTTTTAAGAGTGGTTCATCGATTGTTGTTTCATTGGAAAGATCAGCAACTAGGTTCTCAAGCGCGATTTGTGTTGCCCAATAGATTTTCTTTTTGATTTGTGGATGCAGCTCGTCAAAAGGATGAAGGGCGGGGTCAAGGATTATGTTTTCTTGCCTTTTTTTTACGGGGAGCACATCTTCGTCAATTTCTTTCGTCTCCATCGGAAGGTCGCCGTCATGTCTTGCTTGTTTGGCTTTTAGCCAAAATTGATGTGCTGCTCGAGCCGTCAGTTCTATGGCAGGAACAGGGCTTGATTCTGACTGAAGGATTGTTTCTTCTCGCAAACTATTACTGAGCCAAGTTTCTAGAGTGCTGGTTTGATTGGTTAAATTAATTTTACGAATTTTTTGCTTGTCGTCGTAGTTGAATAGAATGTTTTTTCTTAGTTGTGTTTGTGATAGATATTCACAGACTGCCAGTAGTATTTGGCTGGCAACAATAATGCTTTTTTCTTTTTTGCTACGACTTTCATCGCCATGATCAAGTTCGCGCCACCAATGCTTCTGGTCTCCTAAGGATAATTCATATTGATTGTGAAGATGTTCGGCAAGTTTTTGACTGAGTTGGTTGAGAACAGAATGTTTGAGGATTTCTTCAACCGTGATGGGTTCGCTGGTTCTTTTTTGCTTAAAAAACTCCAATAAAGAAGCTTGATGTGTTGGTGTTTGTAGGTAGTAGTGAACTAAATTGAGGGTGGAAGAAACGGCAATGATATTGAAGGCACGATATTCTGGAGCTAGTTCTTGATATGCTTCATCGCTAACTTCTGAAATTTCTGGCTGAAATTGGATGCGTGTGGCAGTTTCATAGCTGGTTTGGACTATCTTAGTTAATCGTGAACCAATGCTATTTTGACTCCTTGCTAGGCTGGCCATTAAGTTTTCCAGGCGATTACTTAATAGGGCGATGGTGGTTGCCTTTTGATTTTGTTTTTCTTTGGTGGCAAGCTCCTCAAGTTTTGTAATTACCTCTACAAATTGTTCTCGATCAGCAATTGGCAATGGTTGCATTTCTTTATTAACTGCACCGACCATTTTGTTATCTCTCTTGCGCACGTCGAAAATTGTAAGTAGTTCGCGGAAACTTTGAATAGCAGAGTCGATCACCGCCAACCTAGCTTCGGGAGGAATTGAGAGTCCTCCTTGCTCTAGTAAATCGAGTGCTACCTCGTAATCATGATAAGCGGTCAGCGCCCACTTCGGATTGATGTAGGGAGTAATAGCAGGATCATTCCATCGTTCTAGAATATCTCGAAACCGTTCAGTGAGTGCTTTGGGATTGAGGTGAAGATTTTGATCTGGATAATTTTTGTTTTCATCTGGTTCAATCACGTTGGTGAATGCATCAATGAGATAGAAAATAATTCGTCCATGGATAATGGCTAATTCCGGATCGTTTGGTTCATGACTTTGGTTTTGTGCTTTGAAATCCTGTAGCAATTGTAGGCGAGTGAGGTCTTCGGCATTCTCATGCCTGCCAATGACAGCAGCAGCGAAATTTGTTTCATCCGGATTTAGTTGAAAAAATCCACTAAAAGTAGTAACAATGTGTTGTATAACTACTTGGTGGTCGGTAGAAATTTGACTCCCCCATCCGCCCAGGTGTTTGATGATGTCATGCAGCGGAGTAATGAGTGAAGCAATCAGTTCTAGTTGTCTATCGGTGGTTGCTAGCTTTGATTGGTTATAGTGAATTTTTTCAATGAGCACACCAGTGAGTTTGTTTGCGTATTGAGTAGTGGTGTGAAGATGCTCATTGAGTGGCTGATGTTGTTCCTTGCGAGGTTTTAGGTCGGCAATGGCTTTTTGAAAGACTTCGACACGATTTTGTAAATTCGGATTTGTGACTGATCCTGTCTCAAATAAGACAGCAATTTTGCTCAAGCGCTCAAGTAAAATAGTTGCGTTACGCCAAAAATCTTGACGAGCAGCTATTTTTTCAGTGCTGCTAAATGTACTAAGTTTGGTTTGGAGATCAAATTGCGGTCGGTACCGCCGGTACAGTTCTAACTCAAGTTCATTTGGGGTGTAATGAACAGCAGGCTCAAGCCTACTTTTAGAGGGGTCTTGATCTGAGCTCAGATTTTCTATGATCATGTACCAAAATTATAGCCCAAGTTTGCACTTCATTGTCTTTTCCTTTATAATTTTTCTTATCTATGCCTGAGAGTACTCGCCTTCTGTATATCTTGTCTGATCTTGCCTACGTCACAAAGCTAGTGCAGGGCAAAAAACCTCATGATTTTGTTTTATCTGACTTTCGTCAAATCAATGGCGAATTTGTAGATGAAAATACTTTGCTTTCCGCTAATCTCGAGAAACTTTTTTCTAAATTGGAGGCCGGTAGCTATAAGTTGATTCTGCCAGATTTTTTGTTTACGAGTACGATTGTCACCATTGAGTTGGCAGATGAGGCAGCAGTCAAAAAACATCTCCAAGAAAAACTGTTACCAGATCTTGGTATCAATGATACTGATTACTATTTAGACACAACGGTATTGAGTAACTATAAGGGAGCTTTCAAAGTGCAGCTCACCGCCCTAGAGAAGTCTGTGGTTGCTCCTCTAGCAGCCATATTGACCAAGCACGATCAGATTCAAATCGAATCAATGTCTCCGTTGAGTTGGTCAGCCAAATCACTGATTAGCTTAGAGCCTTCAGTAGCAATTTTACAAATGGGTGAAAATCTCTTTTTAGCGGAGCACTATATTGGTGTCGATCAATGCTATAGCGTGCCAGTAGTTGAGGCAGCTAATTTTGCTGAAACGGTTAAAACACTCAAAGGCGCTGAGCCAAGTTTACAGACAGTATATTTATTGACTAATAGTTTGGTTGATGATGCCATCAAAGATAAGCTCAAAGAGACTTTGCCTGTTCAGCAGTTGGCTGATTTAGCCAGCGAGCAGGAAGCAATGCCGTCATATGTCAAACAAGTGATTGAGGCTTCAGCTAAAACTTTTTCAATTCCAGAATTTTTACTGCCTCAGTTTGTTTTGGATAAAAACTATCAATCAGTGGAAAATGAATCAGAACAAGTGGTGGCTAATTTAGTCAAGCCAGCGGTTGTAGGTATGGGTGGCTACGATGAGGTTGTTACTTCTGCTCCGAAATCGACAGTGGCAGTAGCAGTTGAGAGTCTCGACGAAGACTTTGAAGCGTCTGAGTCTGAGCTAGAGTCTAAACCTGAGGTTAAGGTGGAGTCCGAGCAAGCAGACATGACCATAGATACAAAAATAGACGAACAAGCCGATGAAGAAGAAGGGTTTGCAGGTGCCGATAAGTCTGTTAAGGTAACGGTCAAAAAAGAAGCTGAAATAGAAACTGAAGTGTCTGTGGAAATGCCTTCTACTGTATCTACTGTATCTACAGTATCTACAGTATCAGCACCCACACCGGAAGTTGATTTCAGTCAATTTGCTAATTTAGCGCTCGATCCTTCAGTATTTGGTCAAACTAAGCCAAGTTCTACTGAGCAGTCTGAGTCTCGTAGTGACGGAAAGGCAATCATGCAGCAAGTGAGTCAGCCAGCAGCGAAGCAAGTTATTAAAAACCAAGATGATGGCTCTTCGGTAGCCAAGATGATTTTTATTGGTTTTTTGAGTTTTGTGGTAACAATTGCGCTGGGAGTTGGTCTGGGACTCGCCTATCTCCAGTGGACCAACCACCAAGATGCAGCTAAGCCGATTGTGGAAGTGGAGGCTACTCCTACCCCATCGCCAATTGTAACCGCCACACCCGCTCCTTTGCCAGAAATTGTTAAGGCTGACTACAAATTACTGGTTGTTAATGCAACCACCAAAGCTGGTTACGCAGGCACCATCGCCACCAAGATTAAAGAGGCGGATTTCACCCAAGTGCAAGCCAAAAATGCCAAGGGAATTTATGAGCCGGGCGACTTCTTGTTGGTCAAAGAAGATACTGCCACTGCCCAAGCTCTTCTCAAGGAGCTTAATCAAGCGACGCAGCTAGAAATGACGCTCGTAGTTGGCATGGATAAGGAAGATACAACGGGAGCATATAGCGGGATAATTGTTTTGAATAAATAAAGCAAGAGCGTAAAGACTCCTCATTGCCAAAGTCAAAAATTTCTTTATACTAAGGCGGAACTTATGTCAGACGGAATCAAAATCACTCAGGCTGGATTCGAAGAATTACAGCAAGAACTACAGGAACTCAAAACAGTCGCAATGCCTAAGGTTATTGCTCGGATTGCCAACGCTCGTGAGCAAGGTGATTTATCTGAGAATGCCGATTACCACTCAGCTCGTGACGAACGAGACATTCTCCAGGCTCGTATTAATGAGATCGAGGAAATTTTACTCAAGGCTCAGGTGACTGCAGTTAAGAACACTGGCGTGGTTTCACTTGGTTCAATTGT
>CAITDX010000036.1 GCA_903891335.1 uncultured bacterium | reverse complement strand
TACTCGTTCACTATCGGTCTTGTTTGATGTTTAGTCTTGGAGCGTGGTCGCCCCAGATTCGGAAGGGAGTTTGCCGTCTCCCAACTTACTCAGGTACTTACTATAGTCTTCTTGGTTTTCGTATACACGGCTGTCACGTTCTTTGGCCACCTATTCCACGGTGTTCTACTAACCTCGAAAATCCAATGTCGTAAGCCCTACAACCCCGGCCAAAAGGCCGGTTTGGACTATTCCCGTTTCGCTCGTCGCTTACTAAGGGAATCTCTGTGATTTCTTTTCCTGCGTTTACTTAGATATTTCAGTTCAACGCGTTCCCCTCCACAAATAAATTTGTGAATCCAGAAGCATCGCTGCTTCGGGGGTTTCCCCATTCGGACACCGTCGGATCATAGCTTTTTGGGAGCTCCCCGACGACTTTCGCACCCTAGGCGTCCTTCTTCGGTCAAACAAGCCAAGGCATTCACCTTCTGCTTTAATTTACAAAATCTTTATCATTGAAATGTTCTCTTACTCAGTCATATTGAGTAACAGTTTATTCGTGGCCAATACGTTGAGATAAGGCCACGAATCTCTTCACTTATTAAAGAACAAATTCTCAAGGTTTTAAACTCGAGAACTAGCACTTAGCTAGTTATTAGTCTCTAGAAGATCCTGGTAGAGGAAGATCCAAAGCCTAATAAGCAGCTAATTACTACTTATGTGTTGTTAATCAAGTCGAGTGGACCCTAAGGGGCTCGAACCCTTGGCCTCCACATTGCAAATGTGGCGCTCTAGCCAACTGAGCTAAGGGCCCTATTTGAACCGCTTTTAAGTACACGTTGGCTCTGTAAAACAGAGCAAGGATTGTGTTGACGGAGGGAATCCAAAACGGATTGTCGCGTAGTCCCTGAGTGACTCATCCCGAAAAGTCGGTAGGGACAAAGGAGTATTTTAGCGGTTTTTGAAGCGATTGCAAGGGGGAAAATGGATGAATTAGAGTTAGAATAAGATCATGACAAAACAAGATAGTGCGAATGAAAAATTGAGCTTCTCTGGAAGAGTTGAGCAACTTAAAAAACAAGTTAAAGAGAAGCTCAAGGAGATGCATCGTATCAAATCTTCAAAAGAACTTTTTACCTCCTTCAATCGCCTCAAAAACTACGAAGGGTTCCAACTTGAGATCAATTTAGAAGAAATGAATTATCACCCAGACCTCAACTTCGAGCGTGGAGAAAAAGTAACGGCAAAGGTAATTGAAGTTGAGGCGATCCCAACTGACTATGACGATCAATATCACGCTCATAATGAGCCAGTTCGAGGCGTCGTTATTTTCAGAGTAGAAGTAACAGACGAAAAGGACCAAAAAAGAGAAATTTCAGTCAGATTTTGGGGTGAAAAAGACAAAATAAAAACTTATTCTAGCTATGATGAGTATAGAGAGAAAAATGGACCGGCAAATACCAAAGTGTTGTTTAGCGAACGCAAACTCAAATTAGAAATAGCAAAGTCGATATCAATCTCAAGTGGAGCTAAAGTTTATCACGAAGATCGAAGTAGCTACTTTTCTTAAAACCTTTTCCAGATTACAAGGTTAGGCAAAAATAAGGAGCAACAAGAGGCGTGGTTCATACTACTATAGTTGAGCTTGAGAGTTAGGCTCAAATTCCTTCAAAGTCATGAAAAGGCATTTCATCAGCAGACTGCAAAAACGATACTGTTGTCCTAACCGAACTAGCCAACAGAGGATGCGGTCCTGTTTCTCTGGTTTTTGATGTTTGAGATTTTTCCTTCATAGACACAACAGATCAAAGCTGCTTTGATTTTAACAAGAAAATCACTTCGATAGAGGAAGCCTCACCACACACTCTTCACATGTTTGTAGTTTCTAATTTTTTGATCTTTTGTCACAAGCTTAGCTCCAAGCACTCTGGCGGTTGCCACAATCATTCGATCGGCTGGGTCACTATGAAATTCACCTGGTAAAATGTGAGATTCATAGGCGATTTTATTATCGATTGAAACAAATTTATATTCTTTGGTTTGATTAAGAGTGTCGAGCAGCTGCTCAAGGGGAACTGAAAAAGAAATGCGTTTCTTACTCACCAGCTGACAAATTTCCCAAATAGAGATCGAGGAGATTAGAATTTGCCGTTTAGCTTTGATTTCAGCTTCGATCGTTTGCAAAGCAACCTCAGACAGCTGGTCAGGGTCGCTAGCGAACCAAATCAAGGCGTGAGTGTCGAGAAGAATCATTGCAGCGTCTCCCAATCTTCCGCTCCAACAGGATCGGTGGGATTTTCATACTTTAGCAAGACACCACGCAAAGCATAAAGCTTGTTGCCTGGATTAGTGGTTTTTGCATCATAGGGAGAAATTTGCACCACCGGCTCGCCCATATCAGTAATAATGAGCGACTGCTGACTCTGCTCGACTAAGCGCATGTACTCGAGGGCCTTGGCCTTAAAATGAGATTTGGAAACGGTGGTTAGTGACATATGACTATGGTCATAGTACCATGGTCATATGCTTGGTGTCAAGCCACCAATAAGAATTCGCCTACATCCAAAGTCCACGAAGGCGCTGATAAACATAAATCACTCTGGCAAAAAATACGGAACAGCACCTGCTTCGAGCGAAAAGAAGATTGCTGATTTTAAGAAGCAAAAGTTTTAGTTGAGTGCAACTATTTTTAACTGTGAGAATTTATTTACAACAACCTCGCTCTTTGATTAATCTCTACCTCAATCAGTTCCTTATCTTTGCCGTACTTCAGACGTGAAAGCTGCTTGACCATTTCCGCCAACTTGGGATTCATTCGGGCGTCCTGAGCCTTGATGTCCTTATAGAGTGACATAGAGAAGGCTGGCACCGGCTCGTTGTCGACAATGGTCTTGATATACGCGTGAAATTTCTCAACGTTAGCCAAATCATTCTCATTGAAAGTCGGGGCAAATTCATGTTGCAAGAAATTAGCATCAGTCACACCCACCCGGAATGACACCATCGTACCGACGTTACCAAAAACCGCATTCTTGATTTCCTCATCGATCTGACCAATAAACTGGTTGGCCACAATTAAGTTCAAACGATACTTACGCGCCTCAGAGAGAATAGCCGCAAAATCCTCAGTCGCAAAATTCTGAAACTCGTCAACATACAGGAAAAAGTCAGGGCGTTGCTCCATCGGCACATTTTGCCGACTCATGGCCGCCGCCAAGATCTTTGGCACCAAGATCAGACCTAAAAACTTAGCATCTTCTTCACCTAAGATACCTTTGGACAGATTACAGAGCACAATCTTCTTCTCATCCATTGCCTTACGAAAATCAAAAGAGCTGTAGGGCTGGCCGATGATATTACGCATGGTTTTGTTGGTGACAAACCGACCAAACTTAGACACGATGTAGTCCATCACCTCAGATTTATGAAAGTCAGAAGTATTGGCAATTTGATCAGTCCAATAACGCTTAACCATACCGTCTTTAACCAAAGGCAAATACTCTTCGACAAATTTGGCATCAGTTAACACGCGCACCATTTCGATAAAGGTACTACCTGGCTTACACATAATCGTCAACATCGCATTGCGAATGGCATGCTCAAAACGTGGACCGACGATACCAGTATGATGAGGATCATAGAGCTTATACATCAAGCCAATAATTGAACTGGCGACGAAGTGCATCTGCTCCTCAGTCTCCGCTTCCATGATGTTCATACCCATCGGCCGTTCGATATCAGATGGATTGAAATAAATCACATCTTCTGCCCGCTCTGGCGGCATCAACATCAAGGTATCCTCAACCAGATCACCGTGCGGGTCGATTACAGCCACACCATGACCCGCCTCGATATCTTGCAAAATCATGTCTTTGAGAAACTCAGATTTACCGGTACCAGTTTTTCCGATGATATAGGTGTGGCGGCGGCGATCATTGAGACCGATGTGAATGTCACGCTCTTGCCCACGGTAAATCGATTTGCCCAAAAATAGACCAGTCGTAGGAATTTTGTTGGGTGCGGGTGCATTTTTGGCAGTTAAAACACGGATGTGATGCGTTTCGACTGTTTTGTTGGGAAAATGCATGATCGTGGCCAATTCTTCAGTATTGAGCACCATCGTCCCCCAATTCATAAACGGCATGTAGCGATAAATGAAATCGACCATGAAAAAGTGCTTGAGAACCAGCAAACTCGGCTTCTTGAAATTATTGTAAGTCGAGGTGAACTGCGAAAAAGCGCCAATGATGTTGTTGAGGTGTGAGTGAGCCGTCACCGCATTTTGCGCTGACACTACCACTCTTACTGAAACTCGAAATCCTGGCTTACCAACTTTATTATTGATCGCTTCAACTTCCTTGGGGTCATGGGTATAATTAGCTTTGTCAGGATCTGACTCACGCTTTTTTTCCTGCTGATTATGCCTCAAGCCCTGATTCTGCCAACGCGCTCCCTCAGGACGAAGCAAGATTTGCAAAGTCGCCCCCTCACCATCACTCATCTTGGACATGGCTGAAGTAATCAGTGACAATCCGTCAGTGGGTAAATCCTTGTAGGTCTTAATCGGGTAAAAATTGGCCTTCTCTAATCTAATTGGTGAAAATGCCACTCGCCCGGTCTCGTTGAAAATATTGACCTCATCGACTTCAGCAATCGAGGCGGATGGATAAGCTCCGTTAATTTGCTTCTCCACTAAATCACGAATAGCCTTGTGGCAAGTCACGTAAAAGGCAATATCTTCCTTCATGCCGACAATTTCAAAACCAATTACATCCTCTGGCTTGAGAAAAGAAAACACCCCGTCTTTTTTGAGTGAATAGAGACCAGCAAACATTTGTTCGGCTGCATCAATCTTAATTTCATTATTTTTTGGCAGTTTGACCAAGAGTGTGACAAAATTGAGCACATACTCTTCATGACGACGATTCTTGAGTAGTGAAGCAATGACATACATCACTAAAGCAATTAAGGTCAGGATGATCAACAAAAACACAAAGTTAAAGAAAAAAACATTAATCGAATCGATAAGGGTTTGGGCTTGTTCATTCATACCAGCAATTTAGGCTTCTTCAACCTCCTCTTTATAGACGACTGCCCCAGCAAACATCTTGATAATCTTCTGACTCCATTCCCAGAGCCATTTTACACTATATTTCGTACTCTTGAATTTCGCCTCTTCACGACTTTTGGCAGTGATTGGCAACACAATGACTGGTTTATCAGTAATTGCCACTGGCGTCGTGCTAGCAGCTGCCAGATCATTGATCGCTCGTTGCTTCTCTTGAATCAGCGCCTGCTCACGCTGCTCCTTGGTTTCCTTGGAGACTTCTTGCAGCTCCTTAGTGAGTTCCTGGACTTCTTGTGATTCGATGGTGGGCGCAGCCTCAACATTCGCTTCTGCACCTGTTTCTTGTAAATCAGTAGTTGCTTCAGTCACTGACTCTGCTTGAGCCAGTAAATCCTGACCAGTTGCTGACACCACTTCTTTGGCTCGAGTTGAAACAGCAACTTGAGGGGTTGCAGCGACTTGGAGAGTTGACGATTTATTTGCCAGTGTTTCTGCTACCAACCCATCAAGTAACTCTAGGTTTGGATCAAGCTCAAGAATAGGATTATCGGAGGAGGGCGGGACTGAGGCTGATGAAATTACTGGAGTTGTTGCAACAACTGGCATTGAGACTGGCGATTGATTGGTCGTCGACGCCACGGGAGCAACTCCAAGAAATTTGCCGATAGTAGCATACTTGGCAACACGATCACTGGTCAGCACGCGATGCAAAGACCGACTGGTCATACTTGTTTTAGTATAGCGAATTTTTACCACCACCGAAAGAAGAGCTTGGATCCGAAATCAGCCTCACTGAAAAACCCTGGCTTGGTTTCAAGCACTGCTGATGCAAGAATGGATGAATTAAATTGAGCTGGCGTCTCACCTGCTGCTGGTGGTGGCGCATTGCGCACACATGAGATAAGCTGTGGAAAAGCTAGCCAACACATGTCGATTGCAAAACGCATGTCTTTCATCCAAAAATGTCTGACTTGCTGATCTGGGAATAGAAACAGCACTCCATCAATTTGAGCACCATCCTGATAACTTACCAAATCAGCTCGATTCGATAAACCAAGCTTCACCGCTTCTTGACCTTTCACCACTTCAACCAAAAATTCTCGACGAGCTTTTGACCAAGGATGTTCTTTAAGCGATACCCGAACTACCGCGTAGTCATCCAATAACCACCAAACTAGATATTTTGTATAAATCAGATATGTGCCACTCAAAAACAATAAGCCAATCAACCAGGGTACTATTCGAGATACTTGCTTCATAAAACTACAAGATCAACACTCCCAGCAAGATGAAGAAATAGGCAGTGGCTACCATGCAAATTCGATCAACCAATTGACGACTTGCCTGAATTTGCATCATTTGCAGAAAGCGATCTTTGAATAACAGATATTCTGGTCGTAATTGCCACAATTCAATCAATAGATAACAATTGAGAGCAAGCACCAACGCAATCCCCGGCAAACTACCAGAAGAAGTAAAGACGAAAATACTCAGAAACGGCAGACTCAACAAAAACAAGGTATTACGACTAATAAGTTCTGGAAAATGCGTATCATTATTAGTTGGTTTATCAATCTTATCCTGGTAAAACTGATACAAATAATGTTCGTCTAAAAAAAGCAGCCCTACCCCAGCACAATACGCCGCTACAAAAGCAAGTAATGTCCACCAATTTGACCAGGCTTGATAGAGCAAAATCAATAACAACAAAAAAATACCAGTGATGAGAAGTTTTGCGCTTGTTTGGCGAGCGGTAAAAAGTCGCGTCATTTTTTCAATTCCAAAATTTTTGCCAGAGCCGCATCGACCTTGGCTCTAAAACTTGCTGAATCTTGATATTGTTCTTGTAGGGTGTACACCACTTTTTCTAAATCTTCTGCCGTTACTCCCGGACCCAAAACCAGAACGTGATTTCCTGCCCGCACCGCTTCAACTGCGACCTGCTCTAAACTCTTAGCTTGAGTGGTGCCAGGCTGGGAAAGCGCTGCTTTCATCGCCAAATCGTCGGTGATCAAAAGAACTTTCGGATAAATTTCCCCCAGTTTTCCAACACATTCGGCAGTCAAACTACATACCTGATTGTTAAATTTATCTTGAATACGCACGTGGGTGGTCATTAAGCCAATATTACTAAAGGTATCAAGCAAGCGACTAAAAATTGCCGTGTCAGTTTTGCTGGGAGTCATACTAGAAACGGTGAAATGCGGGTCTTGCTTGAGCGAGCCAATCCCAGGAAAGTGTTTGAGCACTGGCATGATGCCATATTGTGAAAAAGCATAGATGTAGTTGCTGGCAGCAGTTACCGTCTGCTCTAAATCTGCCGCAGCACGACTTTTCAGGACCGCACTCCCTGATGCTAAATCGACTACCGGTCCAAATACAATATTGATACCACTTTGATACAACTCCTTAGCCGATTGATTGAGAACAGCTTTTTGCTGAGCTATGGAATAGCTACCCGCTATTTTTTGCCATGAATCAAGCTTGGTAAAACCATCTCCACTCAGGCGCTGAACAGTTCCACCTTCATGATCGACAGCAATGAGGGGCTTGTAATCTTGCTGACTGAATTGATCATATATCGTCGTGGTGGCCAATGCCGCTGATTCAGTCGAGATTTGCTCACCAAAATAAATTACCATACCAGGTCGATAATCTTTGATGAAGCGCAACATACTGGCACTTTCAGTGGCCTCGCTAGTCACTGCATCAACATTCACAGCAACCGCTAATAGCTGTGCAACTTTTTCTCGATCAATGAGTTCTTTTTTAGCAATCGTTGGAGTTGGGGTTGGGATAGATGCCGATGGGGTCGGTTGAGCTTGTTGAAAATTGGACCAAAACGGTTTCTTGAAATAATTATATGCAGATAAACCAGCCAAAACAAACAAGATAAAAATCAGGATTTTGGTGGTAAGGTAGCGCATATACGATCAATTATTTGTCTTTGGTTGTTTCGCTTGCTTGCTTTGCTTGATCTGCTCGAGTTTCCACATAAACAACTTAGCCTTGTTGTCAGCAGTGGAATCAATCACAAAGCGTAGTGCTTGCTCTAGCACTGCTCGTGGCATTTGCTTAGCTAATTTAATATACAACGCGGTGTGCCGCTTGTCTGCTAAAGTTTCAGCTAAGTAGCAACCAAAGCTCTGGAATTCGTGAGCAATGTGTTTGTTGGTATCAGCAATTTGGTAGCGACTCAATAAATCTTTGGGGGTAGCAAAAGCAACAGCTGCATCCCTGGTGCGTTTTTTCTCAGTGGAAGGTGAAGGTGATGACGAAGACTTAGAAGTGACTGGTTTTTGATCAGCTACATCAGGAAATAAACTAGGATGAACTATCTTGGTTGATCGCGCTCTTCTAGGCATCTGCTGCGTAACCCAAGCGATGTAATTTTTCCTGATTGGCTGCCACTAAAGCAGGATCAAGATCTCCGTTGGTTTCGAGAATGATTGGCAAAGGCCGTTTGGCCAGACCCTCATAAAAAGCAATTTGTGTATCAATCACTTGCTTTACCAATGCGTCGTCGGCTTTGGACACCCAATCAGCAGAGATTAAATAGTGACCAAGATGATAGGTGGTTTCGCCACCAGCGATAGTCAGACAAATTTTATTGGCAATGTGGACTCCCTTAGGGCGAACCATGTGACCTTTGACACCGTGCTCAAGATCAAGCGGATCGGCAAAAGGTAAAATTCCAGCATAGAGTAAGCCATAACGATCAGCTAAAACCTGAAGATGTTGCTGCATGCTTGCATTGGCTTCATCGAAATCATTGAGATCATAGGTTTTTTTGATATACGCGTTTTCTTCATTGGCGACTAAGCGCAAAGCTCCATCTCGATCTTGATAACTGGCGAGTGTCGCTTGCAATGCTACAAGTGCCTGCTCAAAGCCATCCAGACGCAAACCCGCACCTAGAAAAGCCAAGCGGCGACCATGGTTGAGCTGCACACCCTCATCGCCGCAAGCAATCACAAAAGGAGCCTGGGAGGGGGGTTGATTTGAATTAGTGTTATCCGACATCATAAGCCTTTACGATTTAGGGCAGACTTACTGTGGTGATTGTGTAATTACAGGGAGGCAATGCAACTGATTTAGTTGTCATCAGTTGAGATGGATTCAGTCATGCCTTGAACCATGGCCAAGTATTGCTTCATCTCAGTTTCGACTTGTTGCCAATCACCTTTGGCTTCGCGAATTGCGTTAAACAACAAGTCCATGTCAATTAATAACTGATCATCGGTTACAATCATT
Organism: uncultured bacterium; assembly: GCA_903891335.1. Taxonomy (GTDB): domain Bacteria; phylum Patescibacteriota; class Microgenomatia; order UBA1400; family PJMF01; genus UBA1364. Next base: position 6,181 of record CAITDX010000036.1, on the reverse strand, counting down.
CTTTGTTTTGCCATACAAGCATTATACCAGATTTACTGCTAAAATGCGAAAGTAAATCATGTGGAAACAACGAGTTTTTGATGTATCTAGCGCAATTTTTATCCTGACCTTACTGAGCCCAGTGGCGATGCTAGCCTATCCATTACTGTGCTGGCTCATTGGCAGACCATTGCTCTTTCGCCAGGAGCGACTTGGTCGAAATGGTGAAGTCTTTATCCTCTATAAACTCAGGAGCATGTATAAAAATGCCGAAATTACCAAAGACAAATATCGACAGCAAAATGAAGCTCCCTGGCCAATGTTTAAAATCAGTCAAGATCCTCGCTTTTTACGGAAAAAGCTTTGGCTACCAATAATTAATCGTGTAATTACTCTGGAAATTGGCCGCTTTCTATCTCGCTCAGGCCTTGATGAGTTGCCACAACTCTTCAATGTCTTGCGCGGCGAAATGAGCCTGGTCGGACCACGCCCACTCCCTGTTGCTGAAGCCATGGCGCTGCGTCAGCAAGATCCTACTTGGTATTCCTGGAGACATCATGTTTCTCCCGGTATTTTTTCTCTCTGGGCGCTCGATAATCAACATAACAAGTCACTTGCCTACTGGAAGAAATTAGAAAAAAAGGGCTTGGAAATGAGTATAAGTGGACAGATTACATTGATCTTTCAAATTGCGCAAAAGCAACTGAGTCAGTTTATAAAAAAAGAGCGCCTATTATAGACGCCCTTTCTCTTTTTTCTTTAAAAATTGCGACAAAGTTTATTTGTATGCAATTGGCATGGAAGTATCGACAATCGATAAACTCATGCGGCGCTGTTCTGGCACCACGTTCTCGACGTTGACGGTGACTTTCTCACCGACTTTGAGATTGTGACCCTCAAGCTTACTGGCATGAATCAAAGCATCGACGCCCTTCTCGACATTGATGAAGGCACCAAACGCTTCGATACGAGTGACCTCACCAGTAAAGGTGGTGCCCACACCATAACGCTCCTCAATGCTCTCCCAAGGATCAGCATCAAGCTGCTTGATAGAGAGATTAAGTTTGTTGGTTTTCTCATCGATACCCAAGACTTTGACCCTGATGCGGTCACCAACTTTGTGGTAATCCTTGGGGTGATTAACTTTTTCCCAAGAAATTTCGGAGATGTGAATCAAACCTTCGACATAGCCGATGCTATCTTTGGCCTCGGTGTCTTTGACTGGCACTTCGACAGTGACGAATAAACCAAAGTGCATCACACCAGACACGACACCCTCATAGATTTCGCCTTCTTTGACACTAGCAATGGCCAAATCTTTTTGAGCCAATTCCTTGGCTTCACTAACGTGGCGCTCAGAGAAAATCAAACGATTTTTCTCACGATCAACTTCAATAGCTTTGACGGGAAACGTCATACCCTTGAGATTTTGAATTTTACCCATGTATTTACGAGAAAATTGGCTGGAAGGCACGAAAGCGCGCACACCGTTGACCAAAACAATTAAGCCACCACGGTTCATTTCAATACCCTTGGCCTCAAGTTCCTGGTCTTTGTCCATAGCTTCCTCGAAGTATTCCCACTTCGCATCGGAAGCCGCACCCTTAAGTGAAAGAGTGACTTGGCCACGATCGTTGTCAGGAGAGACGACAATGGCTTTGACCTCATCGCCGACTTTGAGCTCTTTGACAAAATCAACAGCAAATTCAAATTCTTTATCAGCCACCACACCCTCGGTTTTGGAACCAAGGTCGATGACGAGACTTTTTTTATTTTTCTCAACGATAACTCCGGAAACAGTGTCGCCCTTCTTGGGGATCACTACTTTAGCTGCATTGGCTTGGAGCAGCTCCTCCATGGTTTGTACTTTTTTGACTGCAGTTTGAGTCATACGAAAAATAGTTCCTTTCTGTGAAACTTCGAGATTGTATCATAAAAAGCTTGATTCTGACAGCTAGAAACGCCATAATGACACCATGCATTTACCGCTCCCAAAAATCAGTGACATCAAACACAAAACCGTACTCGTGCGGGTTGATTTCAATGTGCCACTACATGAAGACGGTAGTGTTGCTGATGCACAACGGATTCAGAGCGCTCTAGAGACCATTTCTTTTCTGCGTGAGCATGAGGCGAAAATCATTTTACTCACGCACCTGGGTCGACCAGATGGTAAGTATGTTGAAAAATACAGTCTCAAGGGAGTGGCGAATTACCTAAGGCAGCACCTGAAGCTTCCCACCCATTTCGTCCATGATTGCATTGGTGATGAAGTTAGACAAATCACTCAAAGCTTAGCATTTGGCGAGATTGCCTTACTAGAAAATCTACGCTTTCATCCAGAAGAAGAAGCCAATGATGTGAGGTTTGCCAAAGCAATTGTCGCCGATGCTGACGCTGAAGTGTTCATCAATGAAGCATTTTCAGCCTCACATCGAGCTCATGCCTCTATAGTTGGTTTACCTAGCTTATTGCCTCATTTTGCAGGTTTTTCCCTAGCAACTGAAGTGACTATGATGAACAAGATCCTCGATAAAGTCACTCGACCACTAGTGGTGGTGCTAGGAGGTGCCAAGATTGATGACAAAGTTCAAGCCGTAGCTAATCTCAGCAAATTGGCCGACATCGTCCTTGTCGGAGGTGGCCTCGCCAATACTTTTCTCAAAGCAAGTGGTATCGAGGTGCACCAATCATTTATGGGCAAAGACGAAGCAAAAAATGTCAAATTAGCCAAAGCTATCTTAGATGAACATCACACTGAACGGACTATAATTCAGACTAATGACGACAGAAATGGTTTACCATTGCCAAAAATTGTATTACCAGTCGATGTAATAGCAGCTAAAAACAGTGAGGTGACTCAAGCAGAGGCTGCCACTATGCCTCTGCTCAAAGATGTTAAAGACAGTTCGGATGATTTGCCACTTCAGTACCTAGATATCGGTCCAAGAACAACCACCCTCTTCGCATATTTACTCTCAACTGCTAAAACCATTTTTTGGAATGGTCCCATGGGAGTTTTTGAAAACGAACCTTTTGCCAAAGGTAGTCGCAAAATTGCCAAAACCATCGCTCGTTTGAGTGCTGAAAAGCAAGTCATTAGTATTTGTGGAGGTGGTGAAACCAGCGCCATTATTAATGGAGCGGGTCTCTACAATCGCCTTACTCACGTCTCAACCGGCGGCGGTGCTACCCTAGAATTTTTAGGGGGAGAAAAATTACCGGGCATTGAGGTGCTGCTGAGCTAAGGCTCATTCTGCGATCGGCTGATAGGAAACCTCTTCCCATACTGGCCATTCCTTGTATCGCTGGTAAACCTGGAAAAGTGCCTCCTGATCTTCATTGGTGGTGACAACCATTAAATCTCTGACAATAAACCAAGAGTGGTTTGGTAAAAATTTGACGATCTTATCGGTCAAATCAAAAAATTCATCGAGACGTCTTTCGGCAAATAAGTGCAAGAGTGTGCGCTGATAAAGATTCATATACGCATAAAAATCTTTCATTGACTCTGGATTTAGGTTTTGGAAATGAGCTAAAAACTGCGCACTAACATCAAGATTCTTTTCATTAAGAAAAACAGGGCTAATCACACCACTTAAAACATGCGCATCAAGCTCCATTGCTTGATGATACAGATGAGCGGCCAACTGATATTCTTGCTGCAGATATGCTTGATTAGCCAATTGAAATACGTCGATAGCGAGATTGCGTTGATGCCAATAATCAAGAAAGTGAGTATTATTGAGAATATGGTGTCGCTTAGCAGCAAGCAAAAATGCATCAATTAGTGGACGAGCCGCGTGGGGCTCTAAATTTACAAAAGTAAGATTTTTTGCCAATAACAGTGGGTCCAGGAGCACCAATTCTGATAGCAGCGCCGCTCTTTTTGCTGAATCAATTTCTTCTAACTTCGCATAATTGTAAATAAAATCTGGGTCAAAACGATAGAGCGGATAGAGCTGTTGATAATGATCGGGAGTCAGTTCTTTAGCAAAAACCAAGTCCCGAACTGGTTGATCAAAAAATGGGAAGAGACGCAAAGCAAGATCTTTATTTTTTTTGATCAAGAAACCCTGAATGAAAAATCCTGTCGACAACAATAAACTCAAACCAAATAATAAAAAGAAAATGAATAGCGTTGCTTTCTGCCAAAATTGAAAATTTTTTAAGTTTGACAGCTTCTCTTTTGGCACCTCTAGGCGCAAGACCAACGCAATAAAAATCATAGTGAGCAAAAAAACCACAAAAAAGTTCCAGGTTATATCAAAGAGTGCATTAGCTAACGATGCGCCAATCGCCAAAAAAATAAATACTGGTAAAACTTCCTTTGAGCTGCGACTAATTTTCCAAACCCTCACCAATAAATAGATGATACATGCAATGAAGGGGATACCAATCATCACTCCCCCCTCAGCTAAATTGAGCAAGAAAATATTATGAGCATAAGAACTATAGTTGTAGTTTTCTAAGACAAATTGGCGACTAGCAAATCCGAACGTTTTTAAACCAGTGCCAACCCAAGGACTGGTTTGCCACACCCAAACTGCCTTCTGCCAATACTGCCAGCGATCATTACTTAATAAAGGCTTGCACATTTCCTTATATGAGAAGTTAAGTGGGCAAAACTCATGATTACTGAAAAAAAATGGCAAAAACAAAAAAATGCTCAATAGCACAAATAAAACCAACAAAAATACTTTCAGTGCGGCATATGCAAATTGATTGTGCAAAAGTTCAATAAAAGCAGTTTTATTCATCAAAAAAATCACCGCCAATTGTAAAAATCCAATCAACATCGACCAACGAGCTAAACTAAAAAACAAAAGTAAATAGGAAGAAAACAACAGAAATAAGCTTAAAAAACGCATGATCTTTTGATCAAAAAGATGGTCTTGCTGTTTAGAATATAAAAATTGCCACCAAAATATTGGGAGCATGAGTAAGAGATGTGCTGCATAGTAATTATGACCAAAAATCCGCACCAGAATGTTCATAGCAGGAAAAAGACCCACGGGAGGAGGAATTAACGTGAAAAACAAGACAAAAATATTTAAAACTAAGGTTGTTAAACTCAGATAGTATAAAAATTTAGGAATAGAAATATGGTGACGAGACACCAAAACAAAGAAGATAAAAATCACAAACGTAACCAAGTAAAACATTGCTTTTTCGATTGTTAGAGGCGGACTTATTGAGAAAAAAATAGTTATTGAAAATAGCACCATTAATACTAGTGAAAAAGCAAGCACTCTCAACTGACTTTTGGTTGCTGTGGCGGACATAACTCTAAAAAACTTACCAAAGATAAAAATAAAAGCGAGCCAAGATGAGAACAGGTAAAAACGATAATCCCCTTCAATTAAAAAAAAGGATAAAATGAATAGAGAAAAAAAAGCTGGGTAAAAAAGGTTGGTAAATAACGACACTTCATTAATTTTAGTACAGTTATGTCAATATGACACTTGAGCTTTTACTACTTACTCACAACTACTGATAACATGAGTTTTCAAGTAGTTGAAAATAGTCAAAGCGATTGTTTCGTGACCAGCTACATTGGGATGACCATCGTATAAAAATTGCTCATGCTCATAAATATTAGGTATCGTAAATAAAAATATCTCTTTTGGATATCTGAGTTTCCATGAACGCAAAGTTTCCATGTCCTCTTCAGGAAGAGTATTTTCTTCAAAACCAAACACCAGCCGCTTTTCTTCCATCGCATAAAACTCATCTAAACTTTTTAGAATTAGGGAGCTAGTTTCAGATCTATATTCTCTTTTCAACGTGCGCTCTGCTTCCACCCAACAGTTATTTGGTTGTTTTTTCTGGTATTCTTCAGAAGTGGTTGCCTCACAGATATCAGTCATTCGTTGCATAGTTTCAACCAAACGATTAAAACCAGATCCACTCTCAAACCAAATTACCAAGTCTGGATTATATTTAACTCCAATTTCTTTGTATCGCTTAACTATGTAGGGCACATCAAAGCCTGGCATGCCCAAATTTAAGACTTCAAATTTTTTAATCCCACACAATCCAACCTGACCTTGTAATAAGTCCTCAAGTTTTTCTGTCCAATTAGCCTGTGTTTCTACTAGTGCTCCGTAAGTAAAGGAATCTCCGAGAGCAATGATTCTAAAAGTATCCACTGGTTTTTCGACACTATAGTCGAATCTATCATTCAAACCATCATTGTTGT
>CAITDX010000035.1 GCA_903891335.1 uncultured bacterium | reverse complement strand
TCATCGGCATGCTCAATGGCGTAGCTTGGATTTGCTATGGATTACTCAAAGGTGACCCATTCATCTATGTCACCAACACCATATTATTCATTGGGGCATTTTTATTGATGCTACTCAAGAAAAAATACGGCTAAAAACCCATTGGCACAACTCACTCTTCACAAATAGTTTCTCAAGAGCTATAATACACCTCTAGTTCCAAAGACAGTGTGGCTTCCCTTGGTCTTTACCAGATCAAACAGAAGTTAAAAATCGCACCGAGGAAGAATAGCTTTTTTTTGCCTTTCTCCCCTTTTTGCATTTCCGCCCACCTCTTTGGTTCACAGAAAAATTGAACAATAATTTTAGTAGTTTTTTGAAAGCTAAGCGCTATGCCAAACCAACACAATCAAGAACAAGTCAAAATCGTACAAGAAAAACTTGACCGAGCTGCCTCAATGGTCGTAATCGATTACTCTGGTGTCAACGTCAAAGGTCTGACCGACCTCCGCGCTGCTCTCCGTGAAGCAGGTGGTGAAATGTTTGTCACCAAAAACACCCTGATCGATATTGCCGTTGGCAAAGGCAAACTCACTGAATCCCTTCAAGGCATGAGTGCTGCTGTTTTTTCCTACGCTGATCCAGTGGCCGCCATCAAAGCTTTGGTGAAATTTCATGAGGACACTGATTCACTCCAAATCAAGCAAGGTTTCATGGACGGCAAAGTCCTCTCCACTGACGAAGTCAAGGCTCTCAGTAAACTGCCTGGCAAGAACGAGCTTATCGTCATGCTTATCCAGCGCCTCAAGAGCCCTGGTCAAGGTTTGGTCAATGTCTTGCAAGCCAATGCACGCAATTTGGTCTACGTGCTCAAAGCTATTGCTGACAAGAAATAACTATCAATTCGCGTATTAATTATTTAAAAGCCAATACATACTAATTAAGAAAGGAACACATATGGCAGATGAGAAACAACTCTCAGAAAAAGTCCAAAAATTGGTTGACGCCGTCAAAGAACTCTCCCTCATGGAGGTTTCCGAGCTCGTCACCGCTTTGGAAGACACCTTTGGTGTCACAGCTGCTGCTCCCATGATGATGGGTGCTATGCCAGCTGCTGCAGGCGCTGCTCCAGCCGCCGAAGCTAAGGATGAATTTGACGTCATCCTCAAAGATGCTGGTAGTAACAAGATTGCCGCTATTAAGGCAGTCCGCACTATCAAACCAGAACTCGGTTTGGGTGAAGCCAAAACCTTCGTCGAATCCGCTCCTAAGCCAGTCTTAGAGGGTGCTAAGAAGGAAGACGCTGAAGCCGCCAAGAAAACCTTGGAAGAGGCTGGTTGTGTCGTTGAATTGAAATAATTTCAATTTTTTCGAAAACAAAAATAAAAACCCGCTCGTAATGAGCGGGTTTTTTAATAATCGTCGAGGCTCTAGGGCAAGCGCTTAAAACAAAAACTTAGCGCAAATAGCGTTTACCGATGAAAATCCCTGCTCCCAAGAAAAGATAAAGCAAGGAAATACTCACGTCGTTAACCTTAGCTTGCTCACGAGATTTAGTTACCCGAGAAAGACACAGTTCTTTCTGCTCTATGGCTGCCTTTTCTTCATCTGTGGTAGCCGGTCTCGGCTTGCCTTCCATTCCATAATAGGTCATTGGATAGGCGCAATCCTCTTCGCGTTCGCCGTAGTAGTTGTTGAATGAAAACACGCCACCACTGGGGTATTTTTCGAAAAGATAGAAGTTTAAAGCAGTGCGAACACTGCCATAAATACCAAGTAGTAGAAAAATCAGCGCTAAAACCGACACTAGGTATGATAATTTGTTTTCTTTGGAGACCATAACAGAAGATTTTGCCATAGTAAAATCAGTATGGCACACCCCGATGGCTTAGTGCAAGCAAATTACACTTTTTTCCACTTTTCTTGCCATCAAAAAACTATAGGTCTAAAGTTTCGCCTTTTTCAAGCAAGTCAAAAAGTTATAGGATATTTTTGTGCATAAACGTGCATAACTCATGTTTAAAATACAAGCTGTCTACAAAAAGAACAAAGATTATATTTTCCCCCTTGACCCACAGAGTCACAATCTGTTACTGTTGGATATAGAACAGCAATATATTTTGATCTACAAAGCATCACTAGCGAATGATTGTTTCAATAGTTATAGGATGTTTTGCAGTGAAACGGGGCGCTACACCACTCCCGGAAGCAATGAAAGAAAGGCACGATGACTGATACCATCAACCTCATGACTGAAGATGAAAAAAGAACTGGCCGAGCCGATGATGCCAACAAACTGGATATCAAAAACTTACCAGATCTATTAACCGTACGTGAAGTGGCAGACCTCTTGCGCGTCTCCCCACTCACCATCAAACGTTGGGGCAAACGCGGCAAACTCCCTGCCATCCGCATCAACTCTCGTGGTGACAGGCGCTACAAAAAAGAAGCTGTATTGTGGTTACTCGGGGTCAATCCAAACGGCGCTGAGGAAGAATAAGCTCTCTCAATACTAGACTGATAAAAGTCAAAAGTCGTAACTGGCGGTGTCTGCGCCATGGTTGTTGCACCAAACGCCATAGCCACTCTAACCCTAGACTTTGCCAAAACTGTGGCGCGCGGGTGACTTTGTGAAAAATAAAGTCAAAAGAACCACCAACTGCCATCCCCAGTCGCACCTGCTGCTGCGAAAGCAAATCCGCATGATCGACTAACCACTGTTCTTGATCAGGAGCGCCAAGGGCAACAAAAACTATGCTTGGGCGGAGGCGCTTGATACTAGTCACAAGTGCTGCCTCTTCAATCGGTAAAATTTCTTGCTTATCCTGAAACCCTTCTGTCCAAAAAAGATGTGCATCAAGCTGCTTGAGGCTTGATTCATCCTCATAAGCCTCGCCCGCGAAGGTCCCTACATAGTCTCGACCCCCAATAATGAGCATATTTTGCTGATGTTGTTTGGCGATTTGCAGCAAATGCATCACTACATCTACCCCAGCAATCCGCTCTGAAATTGGCGCGACACTACTCCGGCGAAAAAAAGCTAAGAGACGACTCGCCCACACCAAACCAATGCCATCGGGCAACAAATAGTCCGCTTGCCGCAGCGTTTTCATGAACTGGTGATCCCGTAGTGCCATCACTACTTGCTCTGGATTGGGAGTAAACATGAGCTGCGTTTTCCCAGAAAAATCAACTGATACTGATCGAGTCAGTATGTTTTCGACTGTCTGTAGCACCTGAGATTTTGGCTCTCGGATAATGGGAAGCTGAAATAGTGTAGTTGTCTTCATGATTTGATGTGTCAAAAAAAAGCTTCAAAAAAAGCGTCAAAAAAAACGAGCCGTCTTCATTATAAAGCAAATTGTGCAAACGTATGGCGCTTCTTTGACTGCTATGCAGGCGGTGGCGTGCTAAAATGAGTGCGCATGCAATTTGCTGAATTACGCCACCGCCATCCGCGCTTACGGTACCATGGCTATACCAGTCAGGTAACTGCAACTGACTTAATCCTAACCTTTACCCTCCATTTAGATCCTGACATTACCTTTCACCCACAGCTTACGTTCATCAATCTGCCTGCAGAAATTTTGGCTCAAGTGCGCGAAGCCATTCCTGCTGACTTGGACCGTCTGTTTTTTCACCTTGGCTTGGCTGAACTACCAAGCTATTACAAAGCTGCCTGTCCTCCTGTAATTGAGATCGTCCATCAAGGACAAATCAGCGCAACCGACGTGCCATTCTGGCAGAACTTACTCATCCAAGGCCTTGGCGAATTTTATTATCAAAATCAGATCGATTTCACTCCCGATGATTTCTTACAAATCAATCTACGAACTGACACAACACAAACACCTCCTCGCCCAACTCAATTCACTGCCCCAACGCACCGCAGTAAATTATTACTCCCAATTGGTGGCGGTAAGGACTCAAGTACCCTGCTCTGCATGGTAGAAGAAAAGAATCTACCTTACGACATTCTCTTACTCGCCCCTCATTCACCAGCCGCCAAAACCATTGCTGCGCATTTTCAAGACAACGGCAATTGTCAGCGCATCATTGAAGTGAAACGTACCATTGATCCACAACTACTGGCACTCAATCAAAATGGCTATCTCAATGGTCATACTCCGTTTAGTGCCTATCTTGCTTTCGCGAGCAGCACTGCTGGCTATCTCTTCGGTCATGATCACATTTGGCTTGGCAATGAGCGCAGCAGTGAAGAAGAAAATCTGATTTACCGAGGGCACAAAATTAACCACCAATACTCGAAAAGCCAAGAATTTGAGCATAAATTCCGTGACTACGCCCAGCACTCGCTCAAGCTGACATCACCGGTCTACCGTTCAGCGCTGCGAGCGTTTAGCGAACTAGAAATCACTGCCAAACTCGCTCACTATGTCACTCAACCAAAGTTTACCCCTCTCCTGACCATGATGCGCAGCTGCAATGTCGGTCAGAAGCGCAATCAGTGGTGCCATCGCTGCCCCAAGTGCGCCTTCGTCTTCACCATGCTCTCTGCCTATCTTGATCCTGAGGTGGTCCAGCAACAGGTCTTCCACGAAAACCTCTTTGCGGTCCCTGAACTTGCACAAACTTTCTTAGACTTGGCAGGCTTCGGAGATAAAAAACCGTTTGAGTGTGTCGGTACTTTTAGCGAAGTCCAAAGTGCGCTTCTAATGGCCTGGCAAAAGGATGCTGCTGGCACTCCATTTTTGCGAACGCTTGTCCAAAAAATTAAAGCGCAAGCACTCATGCAAAAGCTCGAGCAATCATCAATTCTCATTCTTGGTCTGGGGAGAGAGGGCCTATCAACTCTCCAGTTTCTTCGCCAACACTTCCCCACTAAGCAGTTAGCTGTCGCTGACGCTCACGACCAGAGTACTGTGCCAAACATCCAAACAGACTCTCAACTCACTCGCTATTTCGGTGATACCTACCTGCAACATCTGCACGAGTATGACCTAATTGTCAAAACCGCTGGCATCCCAATTAGCACCCCAGAGATCCAGGCCGCTATCGAGACAGGGAGTTCGGTGACCTCCAACACCCAGATGTTTTTCGACCTTTGTCCAGCTCCCATCATTGGCATCACCGGAACCAAAGGCAAAAGCACTACCAGCAAACTCGTTTACGAAATCATGCAGCAGCATAGTTCAAATACTGTCTTACTTGGCAATATCGGCGAAGCACCGCTCAATCGCATCGACCAAATCAAACCAGATACGATCGTCGTGGCTGAACTGTCCTGTCACCAACTCGCTGAACTCGATGCCAGCCCACACATTAGTATTGTGCTCGACATCAAAAGTGAGCACTTAGATTACTACAAGGATTTTGCTGCTTACTTTGCCGCCAAGAGTGCGATTGCTCGCTACCAAAAAACCAATGACTATCTCATCTACAACGCAGAACTTGAGGGTGCTGCCGCTATGGCCAAGCTCAGCCCAGCCAACAAACTCACTCATTCGCTTAGCAATCAAAGTGCTCATGCATTTGTCAAAGATGAGCAGATCTATGTACAAATGCCAGAACAAACCTCACCAAAGCCGTTGCTCAAAGTAGCTGACATCCCACTCATTGGTCGCCACAACCTCTACAACGTCTTGCCCACCATCTTAGTTGCTACTTTGATGCAAGTGGCTGATACAAAAATCGTCACCACCATCAAACAATTTCGCGCCCTACCACATCGCTTGGAAATCGTAGCGGAGCACCAACAAGTCAAATACATTAATGATTCGATTGCCGTTAATCCTCATGCAACGATTATGGCCGTGCGCAGTTTCCCAAGCGCTTCAGTCATCTTGCTAGCTGGTGGCTATGAACGAAACCAAGATTTTAGTGAACTAGTGCAAGTACTTGTACAACAAAAAGTGAAGCACGTCATCGCCTTACCCACTACTGGCGAGCGCCTCCATCAGCAAGCCAAGCAAGCAGGTCTAGCAAGTACTCTAGTTCCTGACCTAGCCACTAGCGTCAAACTCGCCCAAGAAATTGCGCAAGCTGGCGATGTGGTGCTGCTGAGCCCTGCGAGTGCAAGCTATAATAGTTTCAGCAACTATGAAGCACGAGGCACGGCCTTCGCTGATTTAGTTAAAAAGCTGACCCACACATCATGAAATCACACCTCGCCGCTTTTGTACTTGCTTACCTCAAATTCTTTGCCAAATTACAGCTGCGCAAAAAACTTTTTGGTCAAATCATTGGCATTACGGGGAGCGTTGGTAAAAGCAGCACTCGCAACGCTATCTATACCGTGCTCAAACAAAAGTATCATGTCAAAGCAAGCTTCAAAGCCAACTCAGAATCAGGCATTCCGCTCGATATTCTTGGACTGAGTATGCATGACTACTCTACTTTTGATTGGCTACGGGTGATAGTGCTAGCCCCGCTTGCTTTGCTTAGCAATTTCAAGCGCTATGATTACTACATTGTCGAAATGGGCATCGATAGTCCTTACCCTCCCAAAAACATGGCTTACCTGCTCGACATCATCCAACCAGACATTGGTGTTTTTACCAGTCAAGGACTCAACCACGCCTTTGCCTTCGATTCCTTGCTTGCAGGACAAACATTTGCCAATGAAACCGCAAAACAAGAACAACTCAAAAAACTCATTTCCATGGAAAAAGGCAAATTACTTACCAGCCTACCCACCCACGGCCAAGCTATCTTCAATAGCGATGATGGGCACGTTAAAACTATGGGCCAACAAAGTAAGGCTAAACAACTCACCTTTGGCTTCAACCCAAACGCCACCATCAACTGTCAGAAACATAATTTGGTTTGGCGCAACAACCAGCTCACGAGCACCTTCTCATTTCGTATTGCTGAGGAAGCAACAATGCTCACTCTCTCCTTCTCGTCACAGCTACTCTTTGCTCAATATGCCTATAACCTCGCTCCTGCAATTTTACTTGCTAGGCAAGCTGGCATCGACGTAGCAACTATTAAAAAAGCTCTAGAGCAAGAATTAACTCTGCCAGCTAGTCGAGCGAGCATTTTCACTGGTAAAAACCAGTCGCTCATCATTGATAGCTCTTACAATGCCTCTGGCATGCTTGACATGGTACAAACACTAATCGATTTACAACCCAAGCAAGGCCGCAAACTTGCACTCCTTGGAGATATGCGCGAATTAGGTGAGAGTACTCAAGCCACACATGAAACCCTGGCAAAACTAATCCTGAAAAGCGATATCGATCATGTCTTTTTAGTAGGTCAAAGTATGCGACAATTTGTACTACCACTACTCGAGAAAAGCACTGTCGCCGTCCAACATTTCGCTGATGCAGTAATGGCAGGCAAAGGCATTGCCAAAGAATTACGCAAACATGACCTCATTCTCGTCAAGGGTTCACAAAACACCATTTTCTTAGAGGACGCCGTCGTCGAACTGCTTGCCAATCCCACAGATCGAGATAAAGTGTGTCGACAAGAATCTGCTTGGCAGAAACGCAAACGAAAATAGACAAAGAGCGTATAGTTCTTGGTGAGAAAAATTTACACCATCCCTGCGCGCATCATTTCACTTGCTCCCATCAAAGCGAGCAGCTCAGATTCTTCAAGTAAAGCCACTGGCATGCCAAACTCGTTTGTCAAAGCCTCCTCCAATCCATGGATATGAGCAAAACCGCCCGTGAGTAATACTCCCTTACCCATCACATCCTGCAAAAGCTCGGGGGGAAGTTGTTGCAAAAGCGACCGCATCATGGCAAACAATTCTGTTTGAAAAAAGACGGCAGCTGGTCGCAGCGTTGCCGAACCAACATGAAGCTCCAGAGGATTGCGACCTGTTATGCTTTTACCCATTACTTTCTGTGTAGCTCGGTCGGCTTGATTAGCAAGACTAAGCACCATGTGCTTCAGTCGCTCCGCGAATTCCAAAGAAATGAGTAAATTGTCTTGCAAGGCAAGATGTTCAACAATTTCTTGATCCAATCGCCAACCAGCTAGATCAGTGCGCTCACTAAAGAGCACTGAATCAAGAGCAATACTAACAAATTGAATGTGACTGGCACCCATGTGTAAGAGCAGCGTGCCGGAAGAGTCTGCAATTGGCACACCGGCACCAATGGCGGCGGCAAGGGGGGCAGCAATCAAATTAACTTTTGAGAAACCCAAGTCATAAAACAATTGCGTCAACACCTGTTGTTGCACTGACGTTGCCGCCGCCACCGTCGTCACGATTACTTGTGGATTGAAGAGCAAACCATTAAAAACTTTTTTGAGTAAGTGACGCAAAAGCGCCTTAGCCGCTCCCTCGTCGATAATCCGACTGGCAACAATTGGAAATACAAGTTCCATTGAATCGTCAAGACGGCCACGCATTGCCAAAGCTTCTTGACCAACTGCGATCACGCTCTTATCTCGCTTCCTGCGGACTAGACAAGCGGCTTCATCAAGCATTTTGCTTTTCACTTCCAAACTTGAAAGCTCCCACACACTACTCTCGAGTTGATTAACCTCGATGATGCGTATTCTGCTTGAGCCTAAGTCGATGGCAATTTTTTTGGACAGACGTTGCAGCATTTGATTGCTATAATAGCAATGATGCCAAACAAACCCAAGAGCTTCTTTGATCGTTTTTTACATATTCTTGGTTCGAGAGTGGTTTATACACTGCTCTCTATTGTCATAGTCGCTCTAGGAAGTTACTTCGCCATTCAGTATGCCCGAGGTAGCTGGCGGATGACTCAAAATGGCATTGTTGCCAACACCGGCTTACTTAATGCCAACTCTTTCCCTCCAGGAGCCTCTGTTTTTATCGATGATCGCCTCGTCACTGCCACCGATGATACGATTTACATCGAGCCAGGTGTTTATCAAGTCAAAATCAACAAAGAAGGTTATTCTCCCTGGAGCAAACAACTCTCTATCCAGAGCGAACTTGTCACGCAAACCAACGCGATGCTTTTCCCTTCCGCCCCCAGTATTTCTCCTCTGACTCTGACTGGTATCACCAACGTGCACCCCTCCCCAGATGGACAAAAAATTTTGTTTTTCACCGAGCAAGCGAGTGCCGTAAGCAAAAACGGCTTCTACGTCCTCGATCTCACCAGTAATTTTCTCTCCCTGCAAAGCGGACCCAAGCAAATTACCGACAACCTCACTGAACTCAATCTAGCACAAGCAGCCATCATCTGGTCTCCAGATAGCACTGAGGTCATGATTCTCACGCCCACCAAAGAATTTTTGGTCAGCATTAGCAAACTCACCAACTTAGCCGAACAAAAAGATATTCGTTTTGGCCGCAAAGATATTTTGGCAACTTGGGAAGAAGAAATGTACTTACGCGAACGCCAATTCTTGGCCAAATTTCCCCCTGAAATCCTCGAGGTCGCCACTACATCTGCCAAAAATGTCTACATGTCCCCCGACAAAAAACGCTTACTCTACACTGCTACTGCTAGCACGACACTCGCCGAAGACATCGTGCCTCCTGTACCCGCCACCAACACCCAAACAGAATCTCGTACTCTCGAACCAGGCGGCATCTATGTCTATGATCGCGAGGAAGATAAGAATTTCTTAATCGCTACTGACAGCGCCCTCCCCAACCTACTCTTGACAACAACTGGAGCTGATGAAGCCAGTAGTTCGACGCAAATGGTTGATACTGCAGAGCTAACCATGGTTGAAAAAATTCTACTCTCAGATGACGTCCTTGCCAGTAGTCCTCGTTCACTTGAGGCCTCAGCCGCCGCTTTTCAGCGTCTTCAAAGAGCTGACAATAAGCTCACTGCCTGGACTTTCAGCAACTACCACACTGCTACGAAACTCAACACGATTCAATGGTTTCCTGACTCTAAGCACGTCTTATTTGTTGAAGAAGGCAAGATTAAAATTATGGAGTATGATGGTCACAATCGGACTACGATTTACTCAGGACCATTTGACCATAATTTCGTCTATCCATGGCCAGATGGCAGTAAGCTGATCATCCAAACCAGCTTCAGCCCAGATTCACCGAGTAATTTATACGTGATTGATTTACAGTAAACGGAGTGTAGCGCAGATGGCTAGCGCGCGGTGTTCGGAACGCCGAGGTCGCAGGTTCGAGCCCTGTCACTCCGACGGTAAGTGCGATTAGCACCTGCCTAGTACCCGGAGGGTACCACGGCGAGTGAGGCGCTATACGGCATAGATAGTGAGAGCCGAAGCGCCCGCCTAGTCCTCGAAGAAGGCGACAAATATTAAGAAAGGATGTATTTACGACTCCTTTTATTCACTTAAGTCTCCATATCTCTTAATGAGGGCAGCCACCATCGCTTGAGCTGCTACAATATCACCAGCTCCTGGAGTAGCTAGAGCTACAAATCCCTTCCTAGCCACTTCTAACAGATCTGGCGAAATATTTTCTCCACCAGCTGCTGCCGAACCAATGGCTTCAGCAAAGCGCTGCAATAAATCTATCAATGCC
>CAITDX010000034.1 GCA_903891335.1 uncultured bacterium | reverse complement strand
CCCTTCGTAGGCGGACAGGCAAAAAAAGCGCCGTTTTCACGACGCATTTAGCTTAAAAATTTTTTGAACACTTTTCACAGATTGCAAAGGCTTTAATAATAAAGCTCGAGTTGCTATAAAACCTCTTCACTCATTTTTTTAAGTAAACTAATTGAGCCAATGTCTTCGCTTTTTCTCAAGTAGACTAAATACTAGAACCACTGGTCTTTTTTTGTAGTAAAATTTACTCATAATTTACTGGGAGAATAAAAATGAGTAAACTCATCACCTGTATTTGGTTTGTCAATAATGACGGAGCCGAGGCGATCAATTACTACATAGATACGTTCAATGCAGCTCCTGGAGAGCACTCTGCGAAACTTGGAGATATCACCAAATCCCCCAAGGCATCTGAGGAAGTTTCCGGCAGGCCTGAAGGATCGGTGCTTACAGCTGAAGCGGAGATTGATGGCATCAGCTTCATGGCTCTCAATGGTGGTCCTATGGAGCAGTTCAGATTGAATGGAGGCACCTCTTACATCGTCGAGTGTGAGACGCAGGCAGAAATTGATTTTTTCTGGGAGAAACTATCAGCTGTTCCAGAAGCTGAGCAATGTGGTTGGTGTACCGATAAATTTGGCGTCACCTGGCAAATTGTCCCTAGGATCTTGGATGAACTAATGAGAAGAGACCCGCAGACGGCTGATAGAGTTACTGCTGCATTTATGCCGATGAAGAAGCTCGATCTTGAGACAATTCGAAAAGCAGGTGAGTGACAATATCTATCTAGTAGGTATCTCGTCACCAAGTTGCTATAATGGTTTGTATGATTGATCCAGAAACGGGTGCTTCTCCAGAGCGACCTCATTTGTCATTTACAGATAAGGCATCCAAAAAGTTTTTTGATCGTACCTTTCCTTTGCAAAGTGAAGATAAAACACAGCAAGAATTAGAAGATAAGGCGATTGGCTTATTGGCTCAGTGGAATGAATCGCTAAATCAAAGTACTGATTTCGTTTGTCCTGAAGGTTTCAAAGTGACTTGGGTTGGTGTTAAGGGATGGGATGAACTCAAAGATCAGCTGACTTGTCCACAGTGCGGTGGGTCATTCAAATATGCACAGTCGCACTGTCCAGCCTGTCTCACCGCAAAACCGCATTTTATTTTGACTATAGCAAGTGAAGAAAGTTTGCAGTTGCTGGATAGAGTCATTGATGGAAGTGAAACAATGCCATCAATCCTTCCAGAGGGTCATAGCTATGCTCCCATTGGAGTAACGGACTCAACTGAGCTCAGTAAATATAGAAGTTGTTTGTATTGTGGTGCGCCAGTTTTACTGACTTTTCCCTCTTGCGAACACTGTGGTATGAGCAAGCCATATTTGCAGCTAAGAAAAGAAGACACTGAATCTGAGTTTGATTGGCAAGTTACCGATCGGAAGACAACGAACAGACAGCACGCCAACCCAAGTTATCTAAAAGATACACAAATTAATGTTAGTGCCGGATATGGACTGGGTGTTTGCAAGGCTGGAGATATTGATATTGAAGATGGGGCGTCAGTTGTTTCAGCGAGTGCAATCGACGTTACCATGGGATTAAATAGTAAGGCACATGAACTAGCTGCCAAACACTTGACTATTGGACCAAATGCTCAGGTTCATACGATAACGGTTTATGATGGTGGAACATTAATTTTGGATGCAAGTGCGCAAGTTGATGAGCTGTTTTTGGGTTCTGATGTTGCCATTGAGATAAAGGGTGTTTTGAAACCAGAAATGTTTCAAAGAATTCGCGAGCTATTTTCTGCAAAAAAAATGGGAAAAAGAAGTCACGTTGAGTGTCCAATGCCAAAAGGCATGATGGAAATTTACCAAAAAGGATAGCTATAAATTTGATCAAAACCTAATCATGATCATAGCAAGTGAGTTAAAATCTATAATGAAAGCCATTACCTATCACCACTACGGTCCGCCTGCCGTTTTACACTTAACCACTGTGCCCAAGCCCAAGATAAAGTCGGGAGAAGTGCTGGTGAAAGTTCGAGCGGTTGCAGTGACTGCAGCTGATTCCCGCTTGCGCGGAGCACGTTTTCCTGCTGGTTTTAATCTGATTGCTCGACTGATTTTTGGTATTACTGCGCCTCGCCAACAAATACTAGGCAGTTCTTTTTCAGGTGAGGTGGTGGCAGTCGGCGAGAAAGTCAGCAAATTCGCAGTTGGCGATGCCGTTTTTGGCATGAAGGGTTTTTCCTTGGGAGCATATGCAGAATTTTTGAAGATTAGTCAAGATCAGGCGATGGTTAAAAAACCACAGAGCTTGTCACATCCACAAGCTGCAGCTTTGACTTTTGGGGGGACGACGGCACTTTTTTTTCTAAGAGATTTGGCTCAAGTCAAGTATGGACAGCGGGTTTTAGTTAATGGTGCCTCGGGTGCGGTTGGTTCGAGTGCGGTCCAAATTGCTAAGGCTTTGGGGGGAGTTGTTACCGCCGTCTGCGGTCCTAAGAATCTGCAACTCGTTGCGTCTCTTGGAGTTGATCAGGTTCTTGATTATACTCAGGTGGATGTGCGACAACAAAGTAGTCAATATGATGTCGTTTTGGACGCTGTAGGGAATGTAACTTTTGCCGACTGTGAGCGAATAATCAAGCCAAATGGCAAATGCTTGCTGGTCGTGGCAGGCTTACCCAAGATGTTGCAGGCAGTTATTCACACCCATCGCTCGCCCAAGGGAATTTCCTATCTTACGGGCACCGCTAGTGAAACTAAAAAAGATATTCAGTTTCTCACTGATCTTTGTGCGCAGGGTAAACTCGATCCTGTTTTAAGCAAGGTTTTTCCATTTGACCAGGTAGTTGAGGCACATCAGTTGGTTGATACTGGTCACAAAGTTGGAAATATAGTTTTAGACTTAGATGGTTTGGGAGAAATGAAAGTAGATTTTAAGGGTTAACTATGTCTCATCCCATTCATCACATCACTGCCATTGCTTCTGACCCAAAGCACTGTGTTCATTTTTATAGCACTGTCTTAGGTTTGCGTTTGGTCAAAAAAACAGTTAATCAAGATCAAACTGAAGCGTATCATTTGTTTTTTGGTGATCGTACTGGTGAGCCAGGAATGGATTTAACCTTTTTCACCTTTCCGGGAGTTGGACTGGGTCGGCGAGGAGTAGGCGACGTCTCGATGATTTCCCTGGCGGTTCCACGGGGATCACTACGCTTTTGGCAAAAGAGATTTGTTGACTTTGGAGTCAAACACGAACAGATCACAAAAGTTGCTGATGCTTTGACGCTGACTTTTTATGATATAGATCAGCAGCGTCTGCAACTTGTTGAAGTTGACTCGAGCTTGCTTGATGAGGCTGCGGTATGGGAAACTCCGGCAATTAAAAAAGAACAGGCCATCCGTTGTTTTTATGGAGCGAGATTTTTGGTTTCTAATCGAGATTCACTTGAACCAATCCTCATGACCCTCGGCTTCCAAAAACAAATTACCAATGGTGCTATGCATCGTTATGCTATCCCCGGAGTAAACAGAGCTGGGGTGTTAGAAATTGAAGAGTCTGCTACGACCAATCGCTTGGCAAGTGGCGCTGGTACTGTTCATCACATTGCGTTTCAGGTGCGTGATCAAGCAGAATTGATGCAAAAGCGCCAAGATATAATTGAGCTTGGTTTATACCCAACTGAAGTCATCAATCGCTACTATTTCCAATCAGTCTATTTTAGAACTCCAGCTGGTATTTTATTTGAATTAGCCACCAATGGCCCTGGTTTTACCGCTGATGAGCCGGAAGCAGATTTGGGGAAAAAATTAGCACTCCCACCTTTTCTCGAGAGCTATCGAGAAGAGATCGAAAGTAAGCTCGAGCCAATTTAGGTATGTCACTCACCTATTTCAAACATCTAGTGACTGGGGTTTCTGCTACTAAAGCAGTAGTATTGTTGCATGGCACTGGTGGCAACGAACATGACCTTTTGCCCTTTGTCGAGTTTATGCAATCACAGTGCAGAATTGTCAGTTTGCGAGGTAATGTGCTTGAGCAAGGTATGCCTCGTTTTTTTAAGCGTTTCGAGATGGGAGTGTTTGATCAAGAAAATATTCGTCAGGAAGCAGCTAAACTCAAACTATTTCTCGAAGAATTTTCTCAGCAACAGCACATTCCAATCAATCAGTTTACTTATTTGGGCTACTCGAATGGGGCAAATATGATTCTGGCATTGCTATTTTTGTATCCAGAGTATGTGCATAGTGCGCTATTGCTTCATCCAATGCTGCCATTTCAGCCAGATAAGGTTGATTTACACGGCAGAAATCTTGCAATTAGCTATGGGATGACAGATCAAATGGTACCTGCACAGGATAGTCAGCGCCTGGTGAGCGTTGCGCAAGAATTGGGAGCCACAGTCCATGAGTTTTCTCATCAGGGTGGACATACTATCACTCCTTCAGAAATGGTGTTTGTCAAAGAAAAATTGACTGCATTCATTGGTCTTAAATCAAGTTAAGTGTCACCATCAAACCAGAGTAAATTTGCGTTTTCAAATATCTTGGATTATAACTAACTCTAAGGAGGTGAAACATGAAGAAACTCTTGATGACAATGGCGTTATTCGCGATGGCGGTCGCTCCCGCACAGGCTGCAGCGACGATGCCCTGGCAGCAGGATTTCGAAAGCGACACCGCAGGCTGGTATGATGCAAATAGTTCTTGGTATGGTCTAGTCACCAGAGTCACCTCTGGCACTGATGGTATTTTTTCACCAGATGGTGGGTATTATGCCAAGATGGAGGGAGATGAAGCTTCGGCTCCTTTTTCTCGATTTGCTGGATATAGCAATGAATGGCCAGGGACGTGGACAGCACAGATTGACATTTATCTTGATCCATCCTGGGATAATGGCACTGGCTTCGACTACTCTGTGGCTGCCACTGGCTCAGATGGGAATCACCAGCGAGATTATATTTTTCACGTTACCAAAGATAGTTCAACCTCGAAGTTATACGTCGCTGGTTCCAATAATTCGAATTTTGCCCCAAGAGAAGACTTGGAAAACCTTAATCACTACGAAATTCCACAGGCTGGCTGGTATACCTTCCGCCATACCTTTCGAGAGCAGGCGGGAGCCCTAGCAGTTGATTTGACTTTAATTAACCCCCAAGGGCTAGTGGTTTTCACTGAAACTCGTTTCAATCCTGCCGACACAATTCCTTTTGAAGTTGGGGGTAATCGCTATGCTTGGTTTACTTTTATTGATGCAGAGCATGGCATTGCGGTAGACAATCATGCGCTTATGGTGCGCGTTGCTCCTCCAGTTACCAAAGATCAGTGTAAAGAGGATGCTTGGAAAAACTTCAATGATCCGGGCTTTAAAAATCAAGGTGACTGTGTGAGTTATGTCCAAAGTAATGCCAAGGCAATTGGCAATAAGGCAAAATAAGCATATGTTCAAAAAGCCATTCTTTAATGCTTTCGCTGCAGCTGCTTACATCATCCTTGTTGTGACTGTGATGACGATCGTGACTAAGCCTTTGCAAAATAAACCAGATACTTTTTTTGCGCCGGTGGTAATGCTATCAGTTTTAACCCTATCAGTGGCGGTAATGGCGTTTCTTTTTTTCTATCAACCGCTTCAGCTTTTCATTGAGGGCAAAAAACAAGTAGCTGTGCGTTTCTTCATGCAGACGGTGGGAGTCTTTGCGGTTATTACCAGTGTTGCGTTGCTACTGCTTTCTTCAGGGTTATTGTAGGGTTTGCTTGTTATGAACTACAACGAGTATGAGTTTAAGGCGAAGCTGTGGTTGTATGAAGGTGCGGCTGCCTGGCATTTTCTGACAATTCCTACTCAAATTTCAGAGGATATTAAGCGTAATTTTGGCGCTTTGCAACGTGGCTGGGGTTCGCTCCCAGTGCGCACAAGCATCGGCGCTACTACATGGGAGACTTCGATTTTTCCTGATAAAAAATTACAGGCATATCTACTGCCAATCAAAGCTGAGGTGAGGAAAAAAGAGCGAGTTGTGGTCGGAGATGTGGTGACAGTGTTTTTGGTGGTGAGGGAGTAGTGTTAATTAAGAGTTACTCTTCATCTGGCTCTAGATAACCAAGCATTCCATGTAAGATTGCTGATCGTACCAAATTGATTTGTTTAATAATTATTCTTTCAGCTTCTGCGTCAGAGATATTCTTTTCTGGATGAGATTTGCGAAACCCAGCTAGTAAAATTGGTCGTGCAATTGGATTTGCCATGAGTGCTTTTGCTCCAATTTTAAGCTCATCTTTTGAAAGTTTTTTTCTAGATATTCAGCATGAGGGTCGACAAACCCTTGTCCGAAAAGAAAACCTTTAACATGTGTATCGGCTAGTTTTTCCCAATTCATAGTGAGTATTTTGTTGCTAGCTATTGTAGCTTATAATAAGTCATAATTAAATAGATGGATGTCTATATATGATTGTAGAAGATCAAGAGAAAACACATGATCATTTCGCTGGCTTGACGGTCTGGGATGAGAAAATACAAGGAAAAGATATTCCTGGTACAACACGAGTGCCTATTCAGGAATTAAGTGCCTATTTTGACGGCAAATTTTCTGGGTTAGTTGGCTTAGATCTTGGTTCAGGTTCTGGTAGAAGTACGAAAGAGCTTACTGAAAAATTGCCTGGGAGCAGAGTGCATGCAATTGATCTTAGCTTAGATGGTTTGCGAAATACGAAAGCAACACCAGATCGTTATCAGGCAAGCGCCTTAGATATTCCTTTTGCTGGAGAGACATTTGACTTCATCTCTGTATGTGGAGTTTTTACTAATTTAGTTTCGGATGATGCTTCTCAGGCAATTGGCTTGCGAATGAATGCAGTTAAGGAACTTCACAGAACAATTAAACCCGGAGGTTGCGTGGTTATTTCGGATTTTGGTGCTGAGCACAAAATTGATAAATATGCTGTCAATTATAAAAGACACGCATTGATTACTGGAGAAATTGGAACCATAGCTGTTTTAAAACAAGGAGTTGGTTTTATTGGTAAGAGTGATGAAGAAGTTGCAGCGTTGAAAGGAACAGATAGTGTGATTAGATATGCTCATCATTATTTTCCAAGAGAGTTACAAGCCTTGTTGAAATCAGGTGGTTTCAAGACAAATACAATAACTATTGGTTTAACTAAAACACCAAGTGGTATTCCTATCGAAAACATTGTTGTATTAGCAAGTAAATAATTTCCAACTATGCATCACTACTTTCGCCTCCTAGCAATTTATCTCATCGTTGCTTTTAGCAATAATTTCGTCTGGTTTTCTCTGACTTTTTGGGCGTATTTGACGACACAATCTGTAGTGGCAACGGGGGTAATTGGCGGCACCTTCACCATTGTTAATTCGTTATGCTCATTTTGGTTTGGCTCATTGGTTGATCACCATAAGAAAAAAACCGTGATGCTTAGTTCAAGCATCTTGAGTTTGATCTTTTTTGGCCTTGGTCTAACAATTTTTCAAGCGTGGCCAAGTGAAGCTTTTACCTCACTGCAGGCTCCTTATTTTTGGTTACTGATGGTTATTTTGTTGCTAGGAGTGGTGGTGGGGTCGCTGTACCAAATTGCCGTACCAACGCTAGTGTCAGTATTGGTTCCAGAGGACCGCCGGGACAAAGCTAATGGCATGTTGGGCATGACGATGGGAATTGCCTTTGCACTGACTTCAGTGGCAAGTGGCTTTATTTTATCTCACTATGGCTTGTCAGTAGTCTTGATGGGGGCGATGGCTGGTACATTAGTTGCATTGAGCCTCTTGTTCTTTTTACCTATTCCAGAAAGCAAGCTCATTCACATTCCTGGTCACGAGACGGATCACAACGAGCCCAAAAAAGTGGATATTTTGGGCACGATTAAAGTGATTGGTGAAATTCCTGGAATGTTTGGTTTGATTTTCTTTACCACTTTCAATAATTTAATTGGCGGCGTCTTCATGGCACTGATGGATGCCTACGGCTTGACCCTGATGTCGGTTCAGCAGTGGGGAAGTTTGTGGGGTTTCTTGAGTTTTGGTTTTATTTTTGGAGGCATGGCAATTTCGAAGTGGGGTTTGGGCAAAAATCCATTGCGTACCCTTTTTCGAGTTAACATGATCATTTGGTTGTCTTGCATGGTTTTTCCGATTCAACCATCAATTATTTTACTGACCTTTGGTTCTTTGGTTTGGATGACGCTTTTCCCTTACATTGAGGCCACCGAGCAAACCATTGTTCAAAAAGTGGTGCCACTGAAGCGCCAGGGTCGAGTTTTTGGTTTTGCGCACAGTGTCGAGCAAGCGGCTTCACCACTCACTGCTTTTATGATTGGTCCTTTGGCACAATACTTTTTTATTCCGCTCATGACTGATGGCTATGGTGCTCGGTTGGTTGGTAGTTGGTTTGGCACGGGTCCTGGGAGAGGAATTGCCGTTGTTTTTATGATGGCTGGAGTACTTGGATTTATACTTACTCGCTTAGCTAAAAAGACTAGGTCTTACGCTGCGCTTTCTGAGGTTTTGGTGGAAAAATAAAGCGTTTGAGCAAGAGGGCAAAAACAATTGCCAGTCCGTAGGTAAAAACAAGCAACCAAGTGACATTATTATAAATTGTTTGCAGTGGTCGACTAATCACAATAAAACTTTTTGGTAACTCTGTTTGCGCTTGGGCAGGTGCGAAACTATATGCTCGCCATTGACCTTGTTCATCACGCATAACCAATGGTTGTTCTTGGCCAGCCAGGATAGCACTGAGCACCTGACTAGTTAGTCCTTGCGAGCCGATCTTTGTATCTGTTTGTCCTAAGTTTGCCAATATGATGCTATTGTGATCCATCACCTTCATGGTCCAGCCATCTTCTAGATGAAGTGGTTCGAAAAAATCATCAAACCATTGCAAACCCATGGATAGGAAAATCACCCCTTGTACTTCTTGGTTGGCATCTATAATTGGTTGACCAAAATTAAGTGATGGCTTACCACTTAACATTCCAATTTGATATTCACCAACTGCAAATTTTTGAGTGTTGATTGCTTGTTGAAAATAGAGTCGATGGCTAAGATTGAAATCTGTTTCTGTGGGTATGAGGCTGCAGACGAGGTTTCCTTTTGGATCAATAATTCCAACATTCAGATACCTATCTTTGATTGAATTGCGCTGATAATTATTTAAAAATTCATCACAAATAGTCTTATCAATGGTTTTATCTTCAAGTTCTTTGGCCATTGTTGCCAAAATTTTGGCTGTGTTTTCAATTAATCTAACTTGATAATTATGTGCAATGATGGCCAAATGTTGGGTATGTTCAAAAACTTCAGCTTCAATAATTTGTCGATTTTTTTCAGCAAGGTAGTAAAAACTTCCAAACAAAACGGCAACTAATAGAAGTGTTTTTTTGAGCATATTTTTTTAGTTTAATAAAATACTTGCTAATCCCAAGAAAACGATAAATCCAAGCACGTCAGTGGCAGTACTAATGAAGACTGTGGCAGATGTGGCAGGATCTTTTTTGAGTTTACTAATGAGCAGCGGCACCATGGTTCCAAAAAAGCCACCCACGAGTAAATTGCTGATCATTGCCATACCAAGAATAAGGGCAATTTTCAGGTCGCGATTGAGCAGTAAGACGATAATGGCCACGAGCAAGCCATTGATAACTCCATTAATCAGTGCTGCTCCCAATTCTTTTTTCAAAATTGGTATGGCTGTGGTAAGCTCAACTTGTTTGAGTGCGATGCCACGCACAAGCACGGCCAGTGTTTGAGTAGCGCTATTGCCGCCCATGCCAGCAATAATGGGCATATACACTGCTAAAAGTACGTTTTTGGAAATAGTATCGTCAAATAAGCTCACTGCAAACGAAGCCATGAAAGCAGTAGCGAGATTGATCATTAGCCATTTGTAGCGAAAACGAACTTTTTGTTTGATGCTACCAAAGACTGTTTCTTCATTGTTGACACCAGCAAAGTCATATAGATTCGAGGCTTCTTTTTCGCGCAGCAGGCGCAGCACGTCATCAGAGTAAATGATTCCCAAGATATTGCCATTTTCTCCAAGTACGGTGATTTTTTGGTGGGGGTTTTCCAGAAATTTATTGATGACTGATTCGGAATTAGCATTGTAGCGAATGGTGGCAATTTTTTTGATAAATTTTCTTGCTTTGTCACCTGGTTTAGCAAATACGAGATTCTTGATTGGTAAAAAGCCAATTAGTTTTCCTTCCTCCAAAATGAGCACAACTGGTAGTTTGCCAGTACGTTGCTCATGAGTGCTAATTTTTTCAGCTACTGTTTCAAATTTTTCTTCTGCGTCAACTTGAATGTAGTTTAAACTCATTAGGCCAGCGGCAGTTTTTGGATCGAATTCAAGCAAAATTGATAGAGTATTTTGCAAGCCTTCAGTCATTTCGGTGAGCAATTCTTTTTGTTTACGTTTGGGTAATACCTGCATGATGTCGGTGGCATCATCGGGGTCGAGATGTTCGAGGATGGGCAAGACATCCTCTTTTTTTAAAGCCATAATTAATTGACTTTGGACATTTTTAGAAAGTCTAAGGAGCACTGTTGCTTGTTGGTTTTGATCAAGTTCTAGAAAAAGAGTGGTGCGATTCTTACTTTGATAGGTGAGTTGGCGTACTAATTCTTTGATTGAAGTGCCATTTTGCATACCTGCTCATCCTAGCACATTTGTTATAATCAAATCCATGTTAGATGAGCGATTTATTTTTCTGGGAACAGCTTTGTCATTTTATGGTGGACTGAGTTATTTATTAGCGGTAATCAAGGGCAAGGCACAGCCAAATCGAATCACTTGGTTTCTGTGGGCATTGGCACCTCTAATTGCGTTTGCAGCTGAATTAGAAAAAGGTGTGGGGTTGCCAGCACTGATGACTTTCATGGTTGGCTTCAACCCTTTATTGATTTTCATTGCTTCGTTTTTCAATAAAAAAGCGTATTGGAAATTGCAACAGCGTGATTATTTTTATGGCTTGTTATCTTTGCTAGGAATTATTGTTTGGCAAATCACGGGTGAGGGTAATTTGGCGATCATTTTTGCGGTGGTAGCGGACGGTTTAGCTTCAATCCCGACGGTGATCAAAGCATATCATCAGCCAGAGACTGAGAATGATCAGGTGTTTTTATTTGGAATGATTAACGCCGCCATCACTTTATTGACCTTGAAGACATTTGACTTAGCCCATCTTGCATTTCCAATCTATATTTTCTTGATTTGTGCCCTGATTTTTTCTTTGGTTCGGTTTAGATGGGGTGTGATGGTGGGATCTCGAAATAATAGTTAAAAATTTTGATTAATCGTATGGTAGGATAAGCTATCATGGTTAGAGAACAAGGCGGAGGTCCTTATGTTGATGACGATGATCATCGCCATTCTACTTTCAGTTGGCGTAATCGCGGAACGGACAATGGTATTCAACAAGAGCAGTCTCTTGATTTCAATAAAATAGACTTAAATAGTCCCAAGGATTTGTTGTTGCTTGTTGGGATATTGGCTGATT
>CAITDX010000033.1 GCA_903891335.1 uncultured bacterium | reverse complement strand
ATTCTCCCTTTGTAAGCTAGAGATCTGTGCCAAGGGAAGGATTCGAACCTACGTAGGCTTAAGCCAGCAGTTTTACAGACTGCCCTCGTTGACCGCTTGAGTACCTTGGCGGATGACGGAACTGTGGTGTTTTACTAAGCGACATTCCACACTCCGCAACTGAGCCTTTGTCGGGGATCGAACCCGAGACCTCAGTCTTACCAAGACTGCGCTCTACCGACTGAGCTACAAAGGCATTTTGATGCCAAGCATCTAAAAGCACTTCGCTATTATATTTCGGACCCTGTCTTTTTGCA
Source organism: uncultured bacterium (assembly GCA_903891335.1). Classification (GTDB taxonomy): domain Bacteria; phylum Patescibacteriota; class Microgenomatia; order UBA1400; family PJMF01; genus UBA1364. The sequence continues at coordinate 1,358 of CAITDX010000033.1, read as the reverse complement.
AAGCAAAAAACAGCAGGTAAAAAAGATACCTTGTGTATATTTTGGACCCACGGTACAAAATACATGCAACTTTTTTAAAAGACATAATAACAACTCTCATAAACACCCAAACACAATCCAAATCAAATTCCTTGCTCAAACAAGTATAATAACAGTTCGATATCATGAAAAATGAGCAACCAATCGCTTTTTTTAGCAGCAAAATTGGTGAAGGCAACCCACTGGCAGTTTTGGCTGCCCAAGCACAACTCCAGGCCACTGGCATTCCAACAGTACTAAAACTTGCCGACAACCCCATTTCGCGGCTCGCTGCCTGGAAACAGAGTCTTATTACCGGAGATGAACAAAAACGCCTAGATTACAACGCCAATTATGATCGCGTACGCACGAGTTTGCCTGCAAAAGTCCTTGGCTTGCTCAATCTTCTTGAGCTAAGCGCCTTCATTCATCGAAGCAAAGCAAAAAAACTAGTTCTGGCACAAGAATTGCCACTCGCACTCCTAGCAGATCTAGAATTACCACTCGTATCTGCTATTCTCGCCAAACTTGAAGAAATTATCATTCTCGTTCCCGATGTATATTCAAAAAATGGCGCACTAAGCACTACTGTCAAACTTCAAAATTCTGGCAAAAACGTCACTCTAGCTGTCTGGAACAAAGCTGCTCAAGAGAGATTGCAACAACACGGCATTCGCCATCACCTCATTAAACCATGGCTGATACCTGATTCAGCTAAACCAATTACTTCCAATCAAGCTCCTTTGAGCATTATTCGCCCGAGCGGCACTGGGATAAATCCAAAATATATGGGTGCAATTGCTGCGTTTTTAGCACAAGAGCGACCACAGCAAATTGGACAACATCTACTTGGCTCGAGTGTCACCACCCACTATAACCGCCGAGGTCAGAAAACTGCCACCCACCACCATTCTCCTCATTCACTCATGAAAGCACTCATCACAGCATTACGAGCGAATCCCGAAGTTGTTTTTGCCTACCCTTCAGAAATGGTGCAGGTTATTACTCAATTTAGACAAAAGGGTTGGCAAGGCAAGTACTACATGTTTCCAGAAAGAGGTCTTCATGAGGTTGAAAATGGCATATTTGCTGCCATACACGGCATTGGTCAAGCACTGGCGCTTGTTGGAAATAAATTTGAACTAAAAAAAGATCTTAAACCTGTCCCTATAAATGCCATCAATGATCTCGTTGGCCATCAATCACTCAGTCAAATCATTAAATAAAATCTCAAAAGAACGATACCGTTGCTCCAAATTCATTCCCGATAGCAGGAAGGTGGCCTCTTTCCCCGGATAAACGAGGTGGGCAGAACGATGCCAATTCCACGGAATCAGCAT
>CAITDX010000032.1 GCA_903891335.1 uncultured bacterium | reverse complement strand
TTGAGCAATTAAAAGAACTTGGGTTTGATGTAGTTGCTAACATAAATGACTCTAAACACAATTTTAGAAGTGAAATCAGAATTAATAGAACCAGTGAGCCGCCGCTCTCGCTACCTAGGCCAAAAACCTTTAAAGCGGAGGGAGGTATTTCTTAAAACTTTGCTATTTTTTAAAATCAATAAAAAAATAATTGCAATAGCATTAGTACATTAAATACATTTATAGTAAAAGAATGGTTTAAGTGTTGATAGATTATTTTTCTGCACAATTCACATATGAGTTTGCCGAATTTCTGATCATAAAACAATAGATTTGGTTATTCTCAAAACCCTGAACACTCGACCCTGGTCCATCAGCTGCGGCATTAATGTCTTGATTTAAATTGTTCTTGAGCAATTCAAATAATTGATTGATTTTTGACTTATCTGTTAGGACTTCAGATAAATTAAGCTTCCAAGAATTTTTCTCAATAGGACCTTCTAATGAATAGAATTGATTTTCCATTGTTGGAATATTTGCAATTCCAAATGTTTGATTAATTGTGACAAACAACTCATTAATGCTATTTGGAATTTTTAAATTAGCTGAACTACTTTTGTCACCTATAAATTCAAAAGTATTTAGTATCTGCTGTTCTAACTCAGATAGTTGGGTGTCTCCATAAAAGCTGATATGAAACAACTCTGAGTTGTTTTGCAAAACAATAGTTATGGATGGTTTGCCACATCCTTCTCCTCCATCACAATATCCATTTTGGAGTTCGTATGTGTTTGCTGGTTTTCCAAGTAGGGTAATAGTTCTCGTGATCGGAACATCCATGTAAAAATACGTATCTAGATTCATATTATTTACATTTGATCGCAACATTACTTCAAAATTAAGATCATCCCCTGAAAAAAGAGCTGCTCTGTTGTGTTCATCATCAAACTCCTTCTCTACTCTAACTGATGGTGGGTAGTTGATTTTGAATCCTAAAGATGCGTTTTCATAGGTTTGCCAATTTGATTGAGAACTTGTATCTGTTGAGGGAGTCGCAATGGTTGGCATTGAAGTTGGGGGCAACAATGTTTCTTCCGGGTTACTAAGCTTTTCAAGTTTTTTTTGTAATTGATAGTATTTGTAACCAAAAAATAAGGTTGCTCCAAGAAAAAGTAAGGAAACAAGTAAAAGAATCATGTTGATAGGAGATTTTTTTATTTGTGAGTGGTATTTTAATGTGTTCTGATTGTCAGGCTGCATGTTTGCAAGTTGATTTTGAGGATTATCAATTATTTCATTTTCCATATACACCCATAGTAGCAAGAAAAAAAAGTTATTAGATAGTATATTTGCTATAATGGATAATAATTAAAAGAAAGTATTTGTATATGTCAGCAGCGAATATGGCAGCTGTGGCAGCGGCTCAACAACAAAAGCTTCGACAACAAGAGGAAGAAGAGATGACGGAATATTCAAAAAACGACTTGGATGGTTGGGAGTTTAAAATAGTTAGAGCCAACCTGAAAAGTTTCAGGAATTCTCATGAATTGAATGGTTTATTGCAAGAAGAATCTCAAGCTGGCTGGGAATTAGTCGAAAAGTTTGATGATCATCGCCTACGATTAAAAAGAAAAATTTCAGCAAGAAAGAACGATTATAATTTATCAATTGATCCGTACAGGACAACAATCGGTCCATCCGATAAAAATATCGCAATGCTATTTCTAATAGCAATGTTTGTATTTCTTATTTTCATAATTTCAATTTCTTCTTTGTAGGTGTTCATCAAATGCTACAAACAATTTTCGGAACCCTTGCTATAATTCTCACCTTTGTGGGCTATGTGCCATACATTCGAGATATTGTTTTGGGGAAAACGAAGCCTCATTTGTACAGCTGGCTCGCTTGGGGTTTGGTAGGTGGCATCGTTTTTGCGTTACAAATTATGAACGGAGCTGGCGCAGCTGCGTACGTAACACTGGCGGCTGAGTTGGCGTGTGTTGTGGTGATTATATTGACTTTGAACTATAGAGTTGCAAGCACGATTACCTCCGCTGATACGATTTTTCTCACCTTGGCTCTGCTTTCTCTGGCGCTTTGGTTGTTGGTAAAACAACCACTTTTGGCTGCAATCTTGGCTACTATAACCGATTTACTTTCATTTATTCCAACTATTCGCAAATCTTGGCAGCAACCTCACTCAGAAACACTTTTGTTTTATGTTATAAATATTTTTCGCTTTGGTTTAGCAGCCCTGGCACTGAGCGCATTTACGGTAGTGACTGCTCTCTACCCAATCAGCTGGTTCATTCTCAATAGCTTATTTGTGGTAATGTTGTTGTGGCGCAGACGTTATTTGGGAAATCATTATGCAGCACCAAGAAACTAAATATCTTGTTGATTCATTTCTACCCTTCATTGATTTTTTTGCTGCCCACAATATTAACCCGCAAGAACCAAAAACTACCCATCACTACTATGGTCGTCAACCAGGTCCTGGAGTGACCAAATTAGTTGACTATGGCGATCATCAAGAAATTCACATTCTCTCAGAAAAAGATGGTCAATTTAAATTAAGTTCTGCTTTACCCATTGCTAGCGTCGAGCTTGGTTTGGAGTGGCTGAGGCAGCATGGTTTTACCAGTATCGATCACATTCAAATGACTGCAACAGATTATGCATACAAACAAGGTCGAGTGAGACTCTATCTACTCAACAATGAGGTGCATTCCATAATTTTGGATTATCCAGTCGGTCAAGAACTTGAAGTTGCTGTGGAGCTTGGCTTAACTGAACAACAACTCTTGCGCGTCCCCTACAATGTTTATTTGCAAAACATCCTATAATTGCAATTCAGCGGTTTATGTGCTATACTAGGCGTTAGTTAATATTTTAATGTAACAGATCTCCTTTTTGGTTGAGCACGTGAATGCCTGCATTTACTTCTTGTCTTTGACCTCTATTAGATCAAGAAAGTAAACCATGTATCGTGGCCACCAGAGGCAGCAATCTGCTTCACCTCGTCATTTTTCTCGTCAGCGTTTCCAAGGTAAGCGCAAGATTGTCAGTTTTGATCCTTCAGTGATGATCGCCAAAGCTCAGGCAGAATTTGGAGTGGACAGCGCGCGCGTTAGCACGCCAGTTGCTCCCTACCAAAATCGCCATGCGTTTAGTGATTTCGACATCGTCGAACAGATTAAAATCAATTTAGCAATCAAAGGTTATCAACAGCCCACCCCTATTCAGGATCAAGTCATTCCACTGATTTTAGAGCAGCGCGATGTGGTTGGTATTGCTGAAACTGGCACTGGTAAAACTGCTGCCTTTCTCTTACCGCTACTTCATCAAGTGCTGAAGAATCCTCAAACCAGAGTGTTGGTGGTGACGCCAACTCGTGAGTTGGCAGTGCAAATTCGAGAAGAATTGTTGAGCTTTAGTCAGAATTTGTCCGTTAGTTCGGCTGTCTGTATTGGCGGATCATCGATCGTTCGCCAGATCGAACGTCTTCAGAAGCGCCCACAATTTGTGATTGGTACTCCTGGTAGATTGAAAGATCTCAGTGACCGTCGCAAGCTCAATTTTGCTTATTTCAATCATGTTGTCCTTGATGAAGTCGACCGCATGCTTGATATGGGTTTCATCCATGACGTCAAAAGAATCATTCAAGAATTGCCTGAAGCACGCCAATCGTTATTTTTTTCTGCAACTACCAATGCTAAAGTTCAGGAAATTATGGCTGGTTTCTTAAACAATCCAGTGACCATTGTCATTCCAAGTTCTGGCAACAAAGCCAGTATTAAACAGGAAGTAGTGGATGTGCGTGGTAAAGTTAAGCTTGATGTCTTACGTGATTTGCTGATCCAAAAAGACTTGCGCAAGGTGTTGATTTTTGGTCGCACCAAACATGGTACTGAGCGTTTGTCTCGTGATCTCGATCGGTGTGGTTTCAAAGTTGCTTCAATTCATGGGAATAAATCTCAGGGTCAGCGGCAGCGAGCGCTGCAACAGTTTCGCGATAATGCAATTCAAGTTTTGCTGGCTACTGACGTAGTGGCTCGTGGCTTAGATATCGAAGGGGTGACACACGTCATCAATTACGATTTGCCCGAGACCTACGCTGATTACATTCATCGCATTGGCCGCACTGGTCGCGCAGCAGCAAGTGGTGTGGCTTTGACGTTTGTCGGATAGCCAATCTCTTCTCCCTAGTCGTTGTCGGTATTGAGTTTAGGGCATTCGTCTTTGCTTAATGCGATATCAATGCAAGATTCAAAGAAACTTCCCTCTCCGTGACTGCTGGCATGGGTGCATAGTGGAGCTATGACTCTATTGAGTTTACCTCCAGTTAGAATTCTAAAAGGGCATCTGCCAAATGTGCTTTTTTCTGCTTGAGTATCAGAAATATTAATTGTTTCTTGATTTCTTTCAACCATAGAAGGGGTATATTATACTCCCTGTAGTCGAAATGAGTGATAAAAATCTTCGAAGGTAATTGTAGTGGGGTTAGTCATGCGCTGTTGGAGCATTTTTTGTAACTGCTCATTACGCTGTGCTCCGTTCCCAATCACGTAGAGTCGATCACCACTCGTAATAAAAATCGATTCGCTATACCAATCCGGATATGACGGTGTAGTAGTGACAACTTTTTCAGCTTTGAGTCCAGCCACAAAGAGTGCTTCACTGGTTTGGCGACGATCAGCAAATTGTTTGCCAATTTCTGCTTTGACTTTAGTGCGAGTTTTGTCGCTGGTGTCATAGATACTGACTCCCATAATGATGTCTTCACCAATTTCGATTGGACCAAAGCCGGTGAAATTAACCGTTTCAACTTGTCTCCAACCAGCTGGATATTTAATGGTGTATACCCCGCCCGCACCGATATAGTTTTGCCAATCTTGACTGACAAGTGGGGTTTGTTTGGGTAACTTCATGCTCTGTAGGATTTGAGTAAATGTATTTTGCACTTGTTGTTCTTGTTCGCTGGTGTATCCAGTTGGATAGCTCAGAAAAATTTCATAGTGTTTGTCACCAAGACTAAAAAAACCAAAATTGTAACTAGAATTAGCAAGTCCAATCTGTTTGGTTTGCGTATAAGGATCAAGATACGTGAATTTAAAAAGTCTGTGGCCATCGAGGGTAAACGCTTCGCCTTGATAGCTCGTTGGAACTCTCGGAGCTTGAGTGATGTTGGTGGTAATTAGAATCTGCGCATCCTCCAATTGTAGTCTGATTTGCTGCTGTGATGCTGTTTCTGTTTGAGTAGAACTGGAACCGCTTGCGCTAATAGTTGTTTGACTCACTTGCCAGGTATCTGGGTAGGAAAATTGAACTTCTCCAGTTTGATTGGTGAAGCTGATCCAAGTCGCTGTTTCGGTTGGTGAGGCATTATCTGCGATAACTGCTGGGTCGAGTGTGATTTTTTCAGCAGGAGTGTTTGAATCAGTGTTATTGCTTGATTGAGTGTCGGGAGTGCTTCGACTGAACACAAGTGCAAGCGTGATGCCACTAATGACAGTCACGATAGCGATGATGATCCAAGCGGGGATTTTTTTCTTTGTTGAAGAGACGGGGTCTGAGGTGGGAATCTCATCAGTGATAACTGTTTCAGTTGATTGACTCTGTTGTTGAAGTGCGGATGATTCTGATTCCAAATTTGGCATGCTCTCATCGTAGCAAGAAAAGTCGAGTGCAGCTAGTTGCTCTTTGCATGCTCTTTATTTGTCAATTTCGAAGCGCTCGCGAGTGAAAGCAATCTTGCGTTTGATGACTTCTTCGACGTCAATATCAAGTTCACAGCTCAGTAGAATCAGTGATCCGAGAACGTCAGCAAACTCGTCTTCTAGATTTTCTCTCGAAAATTTAGCAATTTTGGAGTTACGCTGGAGGTTCATGCTGGTTAGAATCTCATCAGAGAGTTCGCCAAGCTCTTCAACCACTTTCATAGTGCGCGCAAAGACGCGTTGGTTTTCATCTTTGAGTGGCCAATGACTGTTGAGAAAATCAGCAATTTGACGATATTCTTTGATTAAATCTTGGATCTGCATAGGCTTCTATTATAGCATTACCAACTCCAGGGATTTTTTGCAAATCATCGATGGTTTTTGGTTGTAGAATTGCCATCAGCTCAATTTGTTTGATGGTAAAGAGAATTGGAGGTTCATTAATTTGTCGGTGGCGATGGTAGTGTTGATTTATTGCTTCTAATTGTTTGACAAAATCCTGCTCATTTTGATCAAGCTCAATGCTTCGTTGTAGACAGTGGTGGCAGCGCTGGCAATATCCTGGATGTTCCGTCTCGCCAAAATAGGCAGCAATGCGTTGTTCAAGACACGTTGTGCTTTGTGCATACTCTCGCATGTGGCGTAATTTTTGTAGCTCAATGTGATAACGCGGCTGCTGGTGATTGTGGTGATTACGAGCAATCATCTGCATTTGAATCTGCAAGTCTTGATCTTGATAGAGAAGGTAGCTCTGACTAGCTTGTCCATCTCGACCAGCTCTCCCCGCTTCCTGATAATAATTTTCTAGGTGGGCTGGCAATTGGTAGTGGATAACGACTCTAATGTCGCTCTTATCAATTCCCATACCAAAAGCATTAGTGGCGATCATGATCTGAGTTTGGCCAGTTAAAAAATTATTTTGTTGTTGTTCGCGTTGGTTTTGTTCAAGTCCGCCATGATAGATACCACACTTCCAGCTTCCAGAAAAATCATAATAGGTAAGCAAGGTATATACCTCATGACAGGCTTTTCTAGTGCTGCAGTAAATGATGATGGGAGTGTTTGGATGTTGTTTGATGAGTTTGAAAAGCACGATATTTTTATCGAAGGTGCTTTGAAAAATCAGATTGTGCCAAAAAATATTTTGTCGCAAAAAGCCTTGCTGAAAAAATCGGGGCTTTTGTAATTTGAGAGAATTTTGAATTTCAGCTAGGACTTCGCGAGTGGCAGTGGCTGTAAAGGCAGCTGTGACAATTTTTTTGTTTTTTTGTGTAATTTTTTCAATAAATTGTGGAATTTCTTGGTAACTTGGTCGAAACTGACTTCCCCACAGACTAATGCAGTGCGCCTCATCAATCACCACCATACTGATCGGTAATTGTTGACACAGTTGGATAAAACCTGACTGCTTGAGTTTTTCTGGAGAGACATAGCAGAGCTTAATTTTTCCTTGAGCTAATTCCATAAGGCGAGTTTGCTGTTCTGATTGATCTAAATTGCTCGCAACATAAGTAGCGGCGATGCTTTTGGCCAGTAAGTGATCAACTTGATCTTTCATCAGTGAAATAAGTGGTGAAATAACCAGTGTAATTCCAGGAAGGATGAGCGCAGGTACTTGAAAACAGAGCGATTTGCCACCGCCAGTTGGTAGGACGGCTAAGACATCTTGTTCAGCAAGAATCGCTTCAACTATCTCCAGCTGGCCAGCACGAAAAGCAGGAAAGCCAAAATACCGTTGGAGTGCTCTCAGAGCAAGAGTTGACACTCCCCTGTTGTACTAAAACCAGGTTGCATGAATGACTACTCTTTGACCAGTTTACTCATCATTTTCTGCATCATGTTAGGAAACAAGCGGAAGGCTTCGGCAAACATGGCTAGCTTGGGTGGGTTGAAAATTCGTTTAGTGTCGGTATAGGCAACTTCATAAACAGCCTTGGCCACCTCTTCTGATGGAATAGCGGGCATAGTTTTTTCAGAAGCACTTAAGTCAACATTGGCCTTGTTTGGATCAAAGAATTCAGTTTGCACTGGTCCAGGATGGACGGTGGTGATTTTGACACCGGCACTAGCGACTTCTTGTCGCAAAACATTAGCAAACGCAGTGATCGCCCATTTACTGGCACAATAGACTGACCAAGTTGGTAAAAGCACGTAACCAGCCAATGAGGAAGTGAAAATGATATGTCCATGTCCCTGTTTAACCATGATGGCTGCGGCTTTTTTGCCAACCAGAGTCATGCCTTTGATGTTGACGTCGATAATTTGTTCAACTTCGTCATCAGTAAGGTCAATGGCGGGCTTGACGAAGCCAAGGCCGGCATTATTGAAGACCAGATCAAGAGTGCTGCATTGTTTTTCAATTTTTGTGAAAAGTTCAGCAATATCTGTTTTTTTGCCTAAATCGGCTAAAATAGTGGTGACTTCGACTCCAAGTTGTTTGATTTCAGCAGCCACTTTTTCGAGTTTCTCTTGATTGCGAGCCACTAAAATCAGATGATTTTTTGCACCATCTTTTTTAGCGAATTCCAAGGCGACAGCCTTGCCGATACCACTTGATGCGCCCGTAATCAGGATGTTCTTTTGCATAGTAACCTACAGTATACCTACTTTTCTTAGTAAAAGACAACTAGCTGCTTGCTTCGCTCTCTCCATCTCCAATGAAACCGTTTTTTTGGAGTGACCAGAGTTGCTGGTAAATGCCATTTTGTTTTGCAATTAATTCTTCATGTGTGCCGACCTCAGCAATAGCTCCTTGATCAAGGACGACAATCCGATCGGCTTGCATAATGGTTGATAAGCGATGGGCAATGATGATGCTGGTTTTTGGTTGTTGTGGGTCGCGGACGAGCTGCCAAAAAGCGTGCTGAATGCTTTTTTCGGATGCACTATCGAGCGAGCTAGTAGCCTCATCCATGATGATAATGTGTGGTTTTTCAAGTAGGACTCGAGCGATGGCGAGACGCTGCCGTTGACCGCCAGAAAGCTTGATGCCTCTTTCTCCGACGACAGTATCGTAGCCGTTGGTTAGATCTTTGACGAAAACATCAACTTGCGCTGCTTGGGCAGCGGCTTCGACTTCAGTTTTGCTTGCTTCCTGTTTGGCGTAGGCAATGTTGAAATACACCGTGTTATTGAACAGCAAAGGATCTTGAGGAACTACTCCGATCAATTGGCGCAAGTCACTTTTGCGCATGGCAGTAATAGGCACGCCATCGATTAAGATCTCACCTTGCTGAGGGTCGTACATGCGCATCAGGAGTTTGGCGACGGTGCTCTTGCCTGCTCCAGAAAAACCAACCAGAGCCACCACTTCGCCTGGCTTGATGGTCAATGAGAAATCTTGCAAGATTGGTTGTTTATTTTCATAGGCGAAACTCACCTGATCGAAAGTAATTTCACCTTTCACCTGCTCTAGCGTCACTGGTTTGAGAGGGTCTTGGACGACAATTGGCTCATCGAGTAAATCTAGATAGCTGCTCAGATCAGTGTGTTTTTTGGCGAGCTCACGAATACTAAAGAGTAAGTGCATCATCCTGGGGAAAAGAGTCATAGCGAAGGTGCTTACCAGCAGAAAATCTGCCAGGCTAATTCGTTGCTGCTGCAGGTCGAAAAGACTTAGGAGCATGATGCCTACTAGTGAAGCGTTGATGAAATTACCAACGATGCCATCAAAGTAACGAAAAGTAAAAAAATAGTCTTGCAAGCGCTTATTCCAAATGCGCAATAAATTAGCGAAACGGCGCTGCTCAAACTGTTCATTGGCAAAATATTTGACGGTGTCAAAGTTGACGAGATTGTCTACTCGCGCCGATGACACTTCGTCGTCGGCACTATTGAAGGCTTGGCGTTTGCTGATATTGAGCTTAATCAGAAAACTTGCAACAAAAGCAGTGAGTGCAATCAGAATAGCGACGGCCAATAAGTAACTCGAGCGTAAACTCGTAAACGCAAAGGCCATCATTCCGAAACTAATAACTAAACTTAGGAGTTGGCGGTTGATGATGTCGTAGTAGGCAAAAAAAGCATCGTCGCCCCGTTTCATCAGGCTGATG
>CAITDX010000031.1 GCA_903891335.1 uncultured bacterium | reverse complement strand
TTTTACTTCAGCACCAACCCACCTGCCATGGGTTATCATAATGCTCGAGACATAAGAACTATTCTCGCCAAGAAAAATACTCGACTGTGCATCAATGCCCATGTCCATTTTCTCAGTCATCAAGTAGTTGATAACATTCATTACATTTCCAATCCTGCATTTAGCGAAAATATTGCTGGCAGTAGCTTCCCTGATAATAATCCCGGGGTTTATTCGGTGCTTGAACTCGATGAGCACCACTTTGACTTCTTGAGTTTTAGCGAAACCTACGCTTTTGCACAAATCAGGGGTGATTTATAACTACCCAATCCACCTACATTATTTCTCAGACTATTTTTGTACTGCCTCATAAAAATTGCAATTCTCGAATCTCCTGCATCACCTGTTTAATGAGAGTTTTCAGATCTGCTACTTCTTCATCAGTAATCACAAATGCCTCCCGAGCAAAACTACCACTCTCACGCGGTTGCACAAAATCGAAAACAGCTTGCTCCAATCGCCAATTACCAGCCAAAGTCCGATCCAGATCAATCAACAGACGATAAAAAACTAATTGTCGCTTATAGGACCCGCGAATCGTCTCAGGCAATGCCAATTCTCGCTCTGAAAAATCAGCAGTAGCCGTCTTACCAATCCCACTAATGAAATTGGCAGACTTAGGATTACCCGTCTTATAATCAATCACCCGCAGCAGCTTTCTGTCCTGATCAAGCACATCCAAGCGATCGATCTTACCAGTCAGTTGAATATCCCCCAAAAATACCTTGCGCTTGCCGGCATAGGCTCGCTCAACGTCAAACACCTGCACCGGCTCTCGCAAACGAGCTTCATAGAAGTTGCGTAATAGTTCCTGTCCATGCGCCAGCCACTGTCGGAAATCACTCTCCACTAGAATTTCTGTTGCCAGTGCGTTTGAGAATTCTTGAAGTAAAAACTCAATACTTGGCAAAGATGCTGATTGAGGCAGCGATTGCTGCTGCTGATACAGTCGATAAAAACGCTCTAAAGCTTGATGGACCGCAGTCCCAAAAGCCATGTGTGGCTGCTTAACTCTAGGTAAACGCAATAAAGTATTTTTGAGAAACTCCAATGGATCGCGCAAATAAGTATTCAAAGCCGTCACTGATAATGAAAAATCTCGCACCAAAGTTTGCAAATACGCTCGCTGGTCACTAGTAACTACCAGCTGTTGTGGTTGGGCCAATAGAGTGGCTAGGTGTTGTGGAGCTTGATCGAGAATAGCCTGATGAGTTTGGGAGGCCAAGAATTGTCGCTGCAATTGTTGCTCAATTTCTTGGATTTCGGTCAAGAAAATCGAAGGAAATTTCGGCGTGCTATTGGCCCCTTCAATCATCGTACTTGGCATACTCAAGTGGAGCTGCTCTTTGGCTCGAGTCAGCGCGACATAGAGCAAACGCCGATCGTCTTCATTGCGTTCCTTAGTTTCTAGATTGGTGTTTTTAATGATTCCCTCTGGTAATTTAATTTTTTGCAAAGCGCGCTTGTTACCCCATTTTTTGTCCACCAATTGAATCAAAAAAACATGCTGCCACTCCATACCCTTAGCCCCATGAACCGTCGAGAGTGTTACTGCATCGGCTATATCAATAGTAGCAGGCGCTTGAATGGTAATCGCATGGTGACGATAGGTAGCAATCATCGCCAAAAAATCACTCAAGTGGGCTTGGTGGTTATGAGCTGCCATTGCCTTAATCGCGGCATAGAGCGCATTGAGTTGTTGTAACTGAATGAAGCTATCCGGCAATTGCTGTAGATAGCGCACCAACCCAAACCCTTCATCGCCAATGACTCGCGTAAAAAAGTCAGGAAAAGTCACTTGCTGATCTAAGCTAACTAGCTGCTGCATCTTCGCCAAAACTGTCTGAACTTGCTCTAGTTCAGTTGGCTTGATTTCTTGACCTACTAGATGTTGATTAATTTCCGCTAAGTCTTTGTGTAATAAATCATAGAGATTAATTCGTAACTGCCCAGCCACTCGCCCTAGTTTCATGACTAGCAATTGATCAACTCCCAACCACGGCAAGTTCAGTGACTGATACAACAACGCCACTTCAGTGCCGTTACGCAATTCCAAGAGTAGTTGTAACACCAGTATTAATTGATCGACATAGAGATTGTCCAAAACATTTTCTCCCCTGCTGAGTTGATAGGGCAGCTGCCATTTGCGCAGTGCATTTTCTAGCTCAACTGCATCTTGATGATTTCGATACAGCACCGCGATTTCCCGCAGCTGCACACCCTGCTCTTGCAAGCGCTTAATTTCTTCAGCCACCATTACTGCTTCCAGTAACTGCGACGGTGCGGTGAAGAAATTAATTGCTACTCCTTCCCCTTTGGGACTCTTAAGTCGAGTGACTAAATTGATTTTTTCATCGATTCCCTCTAGTTTTGAAAGTTGGTTGTAGGAAATTACTTCAGTCGCTAAATCATAGATATTTTGTGGACACCGATAAGCAGTATCGAGCGTAATGACTGTCGCACTCGGATAGGTTCTGGTGAACGCCAAAACGTTTTCGATACTGGCTCCTTGGAAACGATAGATAGCTTGATTAGGATCCCCTACGACAAATAAATCAGCCATCCCGTCTTGTTCTTCCCAGTAAGCTGCTAGGGTATTGACCAAAGCATTTTGTGCAGAATTGCTATCCTGATATTCATCAACCAAAAAGTAATGGAGATTCTCTTGATATTCTCTAAGCAGCAACTCATGCTCACGAAACGCCTGCACCACCAAATTGATCATGTCATCGTAATCAAAACGCTGCAGCTCTTGTAGCTTGATTTGATAGGTTTGATAGAGCAGCAATAAATTTTTGTTTTTATCGAGTTGTTTCTGAGCACTGGCGAGTTTGGTTTTACTTTTACTGGTCTCACGCAATTCTTCTAAGTCTGCTTCTAATGCTTTAACCATCTCCTCGAACTGCAATACCGACACTCCCTCTCGCTTCAGATCAGAAATCGCCTTAATGATATCCTTGACATAGAAATATTTGTCATTGAGCGGACGCAAATGCTCTGGTTCCAGCTCGTCAATCAGCTGCTCAAAGAGTTGGTAGCGAGCGAGATCATCCAGATGTTCACTGTTGCGAGCGAGCGGAAAATATTCACCATGGTCAGCAATCACTTGTCGGCAAAATGAATGAAACGTATGGATATGCAAATAATATGCATCTTTGCCAATCATGCGCAGTAAACGCTCCCGCATATTTTTGGCAGCCGCTTCAGTGAAAGTCAGCGCCAAAATATTCTCTGGTCTGGCATCGGTCAAACGCAAGATATTGGCAATACGCAAAGCCAAGACTTGGGTCTTGCCTGTGCCTGGTCCTGCAATGAGCAGGAGCGGGCCTTGCTCAATATGATCAACTGCTTGTTTTTGTAAGGGATTGAGTTGTTGATAGAGAGTAGCAAACGTTGGAGTCTGTGACATGCCTAAATGAGTTGGTGTGCCTTTAAAATTTGTGCTACATCAGTCGCAGAATTACTCCGCACCAATGCCGACCTAATAGTCGCTGCCTGCGGCACTCCTCTAGCATACCATGCTAAGTGCTTGCGCATTGGCAAAAAATGATATTTATCTCCACCACCATAGGTTTGTTCATACAGAGTGGCGTGTTCGAGGGCAATCGCAAAGATATTCTGGGTTTGTAAAAAGGTCAGTCGTTCTTGTTCTGGTAAAAAGACATATGGCTTACCAAAGCTCGCTCGACCAATCAACACACCATCGACCCCATACTCTCTCACTTTAGCTTGTGCCATTTCATAATCCATCACATCGCCATTACCCAAGAAAATAATCTGCGGATTGAGTTGTTTAACCAAAGTCGCACTCCGCCCAATCACTTCCCAATTGGCTTGACCGGTATATGATTGTTTGAGGGTGCGTCCATGCAATGTAATGACTGCTGGCTGCATATCGACTAAATAGGGTAGCCACGTCGCAGCACTTTCTTCGTGAAAGCCCATTCTTGTCTTGACTGAAACTGTTGGTAGCTTACTCCGATCTGCAATTGGCAATTGAAATCGGATGCGCTTAGCATCAAGCGCCACCTGCAAATGTGGCCCTAAATCAGGACAGTCAGCCAGAGTCATACCATTGGCCCACTCGCGGACTCCGGTTTGCACTGCTTTGATGATCTGTTGAGCGAGCTGAGGTGTTTTAATCAGCGCTGCGCCAGAACCATGACTGGCAACAGTGGGGGCTGGACAGCCCATATTAATGTCGATCCCATCAACTCCAAGTTCGCAGAGAAGCACGGCAACTTGTCGAAAATATTCAGGGGTTTTGCCAAAAATTTGCGCGATGAGTGGTCGTTGAGCAGCATCGAAATCGAAATGATTAAGAATTGCCGCGTGACCACTTCGACAAATTCCCTCCACGTTGGCAAACTCAGTAAACACCACATCCATGCGCCCATATTTTTTACTAATCGCCCGAAATGGGTAATCACTCACCCCGTCCATGGGCGACAAACCAAGAATCATTCCTTGTTTTGCCAAAATGTCTTGCCAAAAAGTGTGCTGCATGTAGGACCATATTATAGCTGATGAAATTCTTTAAAACGGTCGAGTAAATAGAAATACGCTGGTTGCTGGCGCAAAAAATCGATGAGTAGAGTTAATTTATAGTAGAGATAAAAACTCATTGTGCCTGATTTGAAATCAGCAGCCGCTTTTGTAGATGCGGTAGTTAATTCCAACATCTTTAGCTCTTCCTCTGTCTTAGTCAGGCTTTCAAAATTGATTGTTGATGTGGTTGTTTTCTTGAAATCAATCGTCACCAGCACTTGCTTGAGCTTCGACAAGACATCTGGATCAGTTTCTAGTTGTTTAGCTACAGAGAGTTGCTGAACGGTCCCATCAGTCTGGTAAAGATAGAGGTGAACTTGTGCTAATTCCTCAGGAGTAAAGGACATGCTACTCAAAATAACTTGATAAAGCTGCTCAGCTGGCTTTCGAAAATAGAGGAGTCGCACCTGCTCACCAAGCATAGTAATCGATGAATCAGCTGCGGCGATTGTTTCTTCTACCACTAAACCATCTGGCAGTTCTTGACTCAATGCATCAACCACACTCGCCTGGATTGTCTTGGGAACTACCAGTAATAGATAGCTTAAATCTGTTTGACTTGGAGTAAAAATGCGCAGTGAAGTCAGTGGCTTTGGTTTTTGCTGTAGCCAAGTGTGAGGATAAAGTGGATCACGAATACTAAAATCTTGTTCAGTAGCACTATAGTCGTCAATCACAAAAAAATGCCCACCATCAGTTCCAATTTGTGGTCCAAGATGACTCACACTATCTTCTAGAAACGCCCGATCACTGTCCCAATCACGAATTGGATAGTGCTGAAATTCCAATTTCGGTAAATTGGCACCCTGCGCAGCCTCACTTACTATGCGAGTCAAGCGGGTAATAGCCAACCAATTTACTAAACCATCAGCCACATACCCGTCTGCCTGGCTGCGCAACCACTGATTAAGACTTGAAGGAGTAATAATTGATTCATCAGGTAAAAATATAAAGCCATGTGAGCGCAGCAGCATCGCTGCTGCGCTCACTGCACAACCCCAAGTTGCTAGTGTTGATTGACTCAGGGCAGGGTCATGATGATCATAGCGTTCTCCCGCCCATTGCTGATCAGTTTGCATCAAGAGCTCTGTCTGTGAGAAAAGTGGCTCCACTACAATCTCATCAAACCAAGCAGCAGAATATGCAACACCACCAGTGGCAATTTTCACTCCAAAGCGACCTCCTTCGCGAGGAGCAAGCCAAGAATCATCAGTTGTGAAAACAAGCTGCCCATCCATCCACAACTTGATACCTAAGCGACTGTATTCTGCTGTCACCTGATAGCGATGATTAAGTGCCAAAGGAAATGGCAAACTCACTCCCTTGACTGAGAGTCCGTCACGAATTTCCTCAACAATCAGCTGATTGTTGTAAAAATGAATATCATAGAAATTGCTCGGATCAAACCAACCCAAAACAAAATTTTTGTCGGTGACGTTGAATGCTTGAAAAAGAAAAGTCACTTTGTAATTACTCAAGCTTGTCCAAAGTTCTGGTTTTGGCACCAAAGTGCTGAGCTTGCGAGATTTATTGATGGTGGCATAGAGCGCCTGATCATGCACTGACCAATACTGCCACTCTCCATTTTCAAGTTGCCACTGCTCCAAGTGACCAGCATTAAAATCCTCCTGAAAATTTCCTACGGCTGCAAAGACCTCACTGGGCATGACAAAAAAACAAAGTGCCATCCATACAAAAACAATTCTGGTGAATAAGAAACGCTGCATGCCATTACTATCTCACCCATACACTGCGTGAAAGACCAAAGAAATTACATCAGCTCACAAATACACTAGCGCGCAATCGAATGGTTATCCAGGTAGCGCAAGAAAATCGCCGGGGGGTCCTCAAGTAAAAATTGCTGAAATTCTTGATAAATCGTTCGTCTCTCTTCAAAATCAAGGGTTTTACGCCCCTTTTCCAACAAACTATCAATGCGCGTATTTTTGTAACGAGTAAAATTGGTTGGCTGAGAAGAGTGCCACATAAAATACTGGTCAGGATCGATTGAAGATTCTTGACCTATCAACAATAATTGATAGTCGTTTAAATCAGGAAAATTACTCACCTTAATCTCAACTTGGATATTGAGATTGGCACATAAGTTTTTATCAGTTACATCTTTGCTTTTTTGACATTGTTCTTGTGCAAAAACAGAAAAATCTTGCCATTCTTGCTTAATTTTCTCGGCTTCGGCAATAAAATTAGAATTCGTAGTCAAGACAAAGTGGAGTGGTTGTCTTGGCACATCGTCGAGTAGACGCTCAACGGCTCGATCAAAATCTTTTGCATAATCTTTACCTCCCTGCAAGTATGCCCAAGAACGAGGATTGATTGGACCAAGCGCGCGAGCGCTACCATAGTCTTTACTAAGCACATAATAAAGGGCTTGGCGGACATTTTTGGTTAGTAGTGGATCAGTATTATTGAAGAAAACAGCCAGGTAGCGATCATAGGCCAACTCCTTAGTTTTCTCCAATCTTGGCCAATCACAAAGATCGTAACAGTCAGAAATATTCAGCAGCACATCAACCTGACCCTTTTTAAATGCTTGGACGGCCTCGTTTTCAGTCAAATAAAAGCGATAGACATACCGTGCTTCTGGGCCATCAATTTTCACTTCACTTAAACTGTTACCACGCAACGTGTAGTCTAATAAGCGATATTGACCAATACCAATAATCTTGACTTTATCTGGTCCAATTAACTTTTCTTCCCATTCTAGACGCAATAGTGGTTCTGATACCGCTACCGTAAACGGCGTAAAAGGCTCAGGCAAATTAAAAATCACCTCATTGGGAGTGCTGATGGTTTCTACGTCAGCGAAATTATATAAAACATCACTTGGCTTAAGGTCTTTGCCATCTTGCCATTTGACTTCTTTTTTAACCACAAAACGATACTGCTTGCCATTATCCTCCACCACATAGCGCTCAGCCAATAAGGGTTCGGCCTGCAAATCAGCTCCGATTTTGGTTAAACCACTACTCAGCTGGTTTTTAATCGCTTTAGGCAGATTGGTGAGGGTGTAGTCACCGACGATGGCAACATAGGTCGTCGGCTTCAAAGCTAAGCTCTTATGTACTAACGGCAATACCAATGAAAAAAAGACTAACGCGCCAGCGATGGAAGCCAAAAAAATCCATCCATGCTTACGAGCATAACTACTGATGTACCAATATAATTTACGCATCTGATCTTCAGGTCAAATTACAATTCTAGAAGCAAGGCTACTGAATTGAAAATGAACAAAATCAAAAAGAAAATGGTTAGGTAATACAGTAATTTTTCTACGCCTTTGCGGGTGTGATAGGTTTCCCCACTACCACCCATGAAGCTTGATTTGCCTTCTGTGCCTGGTTGGAGCAAAACCAATGTCACCAAGACGATAGAAACAAACAACTGGCTAGACATGAAAAAGGTATTCATATGCAGTTCTCATTTTACTCTACGCTTACTGTTTCGTCATCGCCTGATCACGAAACTCGCGAATGACCGTTACGGTCACACTACCAGGTACAATCACTTCTTTTTGCACACGATCGCGAATCTTGGTAGCAAGCACCGTCACATCATCATCCTTGCTCTTTTCAGGAAGCAATAACACGCGCAACTCACGACCAGCCTGAATTGCATACGCCTGTTTCACCTCTTCATAGGACATGGCAATGGCCTCAAGTGATTCGAGACGCTTAATGTAATCCTCATGATTCTCGTAGCGAGCGCCAGGTCGAGCACCAGAAATAGCGTCAGCGATATAAACCGCCATCGATTCTGGACTCGAAAATGGCTCATCCTCATGGTGTTGCGCAATACAGTCAATTACCTCTTGAGCCATGTTGAATTGCTTGGCAATTCGCACACCAGCATTGACGTGATTCTCATCTTGATTGCCAGAAGTCTTACCAATGTCATGAAGTAAACAGCCAAGCTTAACCACATTGACATCAAGACCAAGCTCATGGGCGATCTTAGTGCCAATTTTAGTCTCCTCAATGGTGTGCTTGATCATATTCTGACCATAGGAGAAGCGATACTTGAAGCGACCAAGCAGAGCAATTAAGCCATTGGGGATGTTATAAACACCCACCTCATGAATCAATTTCTTACCGGCATCGAAGGTGATGCGATCAATTTCTTGCTCAACTTTCTCGACAATTTCTTCAATACGAGCTGGCTGAATGCGACCATCTTTGATCAGTCGCTCCATAGAAATGCGAGCAATTTCACGGCGAACCGGGTCGAAACTGGAAATTTTGATCTCGGTTGGTGAAGAATCTAAATCAATTTCAGTACCGGTGCGACGCTCAAAAGTATGAATATTGCGACCACTCTTACCAATAATCTTGCCTTTGATTTCTTCGGAAGGAATATTGACGACCGAGATAGTGTATTCAGCGACGTAGTCAGTAGCACCATGACGCATGGCTTCAATTAAAATTTCTTGAGCCTTCTCATCAGCCTCAAGTTTGGCAGCTTCTTCTTTTTGGGCCACCATTTGCGCAAAATCATGACTCAGTTTCTTTTCTAGGCCTTCAAATAAGACTTCTTTGGCTTTGTCTTTGGAATAACCAGAGATTTCTTCAAGACGTTGCAGGGTTTTGGTTTTGACTTTATCAAGCTCAATGTGACTAGCTTCAAGTTCTTTTTTAAGCTGATCGAGGCGCTCTTCTTTTTGATTGATTTGCTCGAAACGGAAATCAAGCTTATCGAGTTGCTTCTGCAATTCGCGTTGCTGATTGGCCATTTCTTGCTCGATGCGACGAGTTTCTTTCTCGACTTTAGAGCGAATCTCAAGCGATTCATCTTTGGCCTCAACAATAATTTCTCGAGCTTTGGCACGAGCATCACGAATGATGGCCTCGGCTTCAAGTTGCACCTTATCCAAATTAACTGGAGACTTTACCTCAGTCTTTGGCGAAGGAGTAAACGATGGTCTTGGCTCAGGTTTACCAACTGGTTTTTGCGAACCCTGAGGGGCTGACTGATTGGCGGACTGAGCCTGGTGAGGAGCAACAGCAACTTTAGCCTGATGAGGCTGCTGAGTTTGATGAGCTGGCTTGTTACCTAATTTCTTTTTACCTTTGTCATCAGTCGTGAAAAGGGTTGATAGATTACTAAAAAATGACATGACTACTTTCTGTATACGTCAGTTTCAAAGCAGAAAGCGGCTGGAGTTTTTAGAAAAGCTCTGGTCTTTTTGAGGTATGCAAAAACCTCGCCAGAGGCGGTAGATTAATGGATGGGTATGTCAGAAATACTGTGCATACTAGTAAGGTTGTAAAGATTTCCAAAAATCGATCTATTTTCTAAAAAGAGCTGCAACGCTGCTTTTTAAACTATGTTTATATTATTAACTATAACAAATACTGAAGTTCATTATACTGAAAAAGACCCCAAAAGTCAAAGTTGTGGAGTCTTTTTCGAGCACTTGAACTAGCTCTCCTGAATCTGTTTCCAGATAGCCTGCTCGATTGATTTCATCAAGGCCTTATCAGTCTTGAATTTCTCTTTGGCGGCCTCCCGACCCTGAGCAATCACTTCACCATTGAACTTGAAAAAGCTGCCAGATTTCTCAATAATGCCGCGCTCAACACCGATGTCAACTACGTCACCTTCTCGAGAAATACCGTTGTCATCCATATCAAATTCAGCTTGTTTGAAAGGAGGAGCAACCTTGTTTTTCTTAACCTTGACTCGATGTCGACTCCCGACAACAGCTTCACCTTCTTGGATATTGGCAATTTTGCGAATATCAAGACGGATGGAAGCGTAAAACTTCAAGGCATTACCACCAGTGGTAGTCTCAGGACTACCAAACATCACTCCCAATTTCATACGAATCTGGTTGGTAAAAATCATCGTCGTTTTGGTTTTGTTCAAAGCGGCGGTGAGTTTGCGCATCGCCTGAGACATCAGGCGAGCCTGGGTACCCATCTGGTGATCACCCATTTCTCCCTCAATCTCTGACTTGGGCACTAGTGCCGCGACTGAGTCGACAATGACTAGATCAACACCACCTGAGCGCACTAAGGTCTCGGCAATTTCAAGTGCTTGCTCACCATAGTCCGGCTGAGAAATCAGCACTTCATCGAGATTGACGCCAATTTTTTCTGCACGCACTGGATCGAGCGCATGTTCTACATCGATAAAAGCGGCTACTCCACCATGTTTTTGCACTTCAGCAATTGCATGTAAACAAATCGTGGTCTTACCAGACGCTTCTGGACCATAGATTTCAATGATTCTGCCCTTAGGAAAACCACCTACGCCCAGAGCCATATTGAGCGACAGTGAACCAGTTGAAATCACTGGCATCTTGGGCATATTTTTGAGCGATTCACCCAACTTCATGATTGAACCCTTGCCAAATTGTTTCTCAATTTGCTGCATGGCAATATCGACTGCTTGTTGCTTGCCAGAATCTGGCATTTGCTCTAAGACTTCATCGGTTTTTTTCTTTGGCATAGTGTTTCCTTTGCTCTTGTATTGTTTTTTTAGTTAGTGCTTTTGTTGTAAGCTATTTTTGTCACTTTGTTAACTAGCAGTTTGCCTTTTCTTCGCTTTTTTCTAATCACTACTCAATGCTTCGATCACTATACTCGCAACAGGTTGCAGCAAGCGTAGTATTTCAGCCGATTCCTTTTCGCTGCAGTTTGCGATAAAATCAGCGCACAGTCAAAACGGAGAGTAGTTCAGATGGCTAGAACGTACGCATGGGGTGCGTAAGGTCGCAGGTTCGAGTCCTGTCTCTCCGACAAATGACACCGTTCAAAAACGGTCACCTTTTCTTTAAAAAAAGATTGGTAGATCAACACCTCGTTTTTTAGAAATTTGGAGG
>CAITDX010000030.1 GCA_903891335.1 uncultured bacterium | reverse complement strand
ATTCAAAGAAACATTTAATATGCGTGCACCAGGCTACATTTCAATTCCACAGAGTGGTTTTGCTTTCTTCAATATTGAGAAAAAGTAAGATTCAATGCGCGCCCTCGCTTACTCTTAGGATTTAAATCCCTCTCAGGTATTTTGCCGCCCAGGGGCGATAGTTGCTTTGGTAACGATCTTCGCGAATGACCTTGCCATTTTTGTCGCGGATGATATTGGTAAATTCAGTTTTGATGCCACTTGCTGACCAGTCAATTTGCCTGAGTTGGCCAGGTCGCAGGCTTGGATCATCAATGTACACCGTAGGTAGGGGAGCAGATTGTCCCCATTTTCGATAAGCAGTGATTTCGTTGCTTCGTCCATCACTGGTGCCATAGAGCTTGCAGTTCATGTAAAGCGCCTCGCTGTCACTGTGACAGTTAATTAAAATATGCCCTGGTGTGTCATTGATGAAGCGCAGATCCACTTCACCAGCATAGACGGTGGCATCGAAGCCTGGTTCGTTGTTTATTTCATAATAGGAAACTCGGTATGCATGAGGCAGACGCTTGCTAATAGTTACACCCGCATCCAAGAGTGAACGAAAGAGCGTACTACTGACTTGACAGACACCGCCGCCAGGAGAGAGCTTGGTCTGACCAGCCTCGATGATGTAGGCATCGCGATAGCCAGTGCGCGCAGAAACTTCGCCAAGCGCTTGATTAAAGGAAAATTCCGCACCAGGTTTGACAATGTGATTACTAATGCGTTCGGTGGTGATGGCGACATTGTGAATACGATTGGGGATGGAGTGGTCGTACCAACTTTCACCAAAACCAATCACCTCTTTAATTCCCAAGGAGTTGGTTTGTTCGAGAGTAGTTTCGGCCTTCTTGCTTTGCATGGGCAATGCAAGCTCATGTATTTGGGGTGTAGTTAGTCCATCAGTGGTGGGCTTTTGCTCAATAGTTGCCAGGGTAGTGAGCAGTAATTCTTTAAGCTTCACTTGATCAATCTCAAGGCCATCGAGATCTGGAGTAAAGCGCAGCACCTGTAGAGTTTCTGGATCATAATCAAACGCTGCATTTTGACTAGGACGGTTAACTTGTTGGCTAATTGTATCGATTAGCTGCTGGAGGTGCTGCTCATCAACTCCTTCTGGAAACGCGAGCAACTTCAGGAGGTCCTCTGTTTGTAAGCGAATCTTTTGATACTCATAGCTTAGAGTGACTTCTTGACCTAAGAATTTACGAGCCCTCTCCAAGCTCGTCATAGTTTCTATTTCAGTTAATTGGGTAATTGGCTGGCTGGTAATAAGTTCGATTTGGAAGTCTGTGGGTTGGATTTGCCTCAGGCGTTTGTCGAGTAATTGTTGGTGAATTTTTTCTTTAGAGAGTGCAAGGTCGAGTTGAACGGCAGTTTCTCCAGGATCGATGGTGATAGTGTCACCAGAAATTTCGGCCCGTGGCTTTTTTCCTGGTTGGTTGATTGTAGATTCTAATTTGCCGAGTGCCAGATCAATTGCTGATTCAAGATAGTCAAGCTTTAGCTCATAGTTTCGAGGATAAAAGTGCTGATAAACAATCTGTTTAACAGTAAGTGACCTGTGCGACTGGGTTTGTTTCGCAAACACCTCCACAATTACTTCGTCGAGATTGTGTTTAAATCCAGCATCCTCGCGATTCACCACAAGCTCCTGCTCTCCATAGAAGAGACGTAGGTCTTGGATTTCTACCGGCGATTGTGTCAGTTGTTGTTGGATCTTTTCACGTATTTCAGCTTGAGTTAATCCAGAGACATTGATGTCATCAATGTATGTTTTGGGAAAAGCGCGATCAGAGTAAAACTGTAAATATACGCCAATTAGCCAGATACTTACTCCAACTAAGAGCAAACCCATGAGTAATAGTAAGTAGTTAGAGCTGCGTTGTTGCAAGCTCCGCTTGATTGCTGGGGGGATTGTATCCATAATAGAGGACAGCCGTACTATACGTAATAGCTTCTATTTTACTGGTTGAAGTGTCCTTATGCCAAGTCAGAATTTACCAAAACCAAACTTACCCGGTCAACTCCAGACGAAACCAGTGACCGCGGCCCAACCAAACCCACCAACTCCACCACAAGCTCCAGTAGCAAATCAAACTGTTTTTAGTGCTCCTACTCCGTCTCTACAACCCTCACAACCTTCGCAGCCCCTGCAATCGACACAACTTACTCAGGCTCCCATGCCTCAAGTTGTTCCTGCTGGCTTATCTAGAGAAAATCCAGGCGGTACACCTCCCAAAATGTCAGTGGTGGCCCCAGCTGGAAATTTATTTCAAGCGAGTCAAACTGGACCAACCAGCATTGTCGCTCCTGAGAATGCTGCTTCAGCTAAACCAACTACCATGACTGCGGGATTGCCTAATCAATTGCGTCCAGCCAGTCCTTTACAACAAATTAACCTGACGAAAGCTCCACAAACCAATCAAGCTGCTGTTACTGGTCAAGCAACTACGGGTATGTCTGCTCCTGTTACCGCACCCTCCGCACCCACTACGTCTGCTGTAGCTCCTCAAGCCGTTGTTTCTCCAACTGTTAATTCAACAGTAACCTCATCAGCCAAACCAGCCACTGCTGCGCCTGAGGTTGCTCAGGCAACTACTGCATCATCTACTTCTACCTCGACTTCAACTGCAACTACAACCTCAGCAACTTCCGCATCTCCGACAACTGCTAAGTCTAAATTTAAATTACCTCTCCCTGCGCTCATCGCAGGAGGAGTGGTTTTGGTTGCTTTACTGGGTTTTGCGCTGTGGAGTGTGTTTAAGCCCAAAGCTACGACGAGTAGCACGACGAAATCAACTACTGGCGCTTCGACGAATACAAGCACGACGGGAACAACTACGGGGACGGGCACAAGTGGTCAGACTACAATTTTGACCTATTGGGGTTTATGGGAAGATAGTCAAATTCTCAAAGAAGTAATCGCAGACTTTGAGAGTAAAAATCCAAGTATCAAAATTGACTATCGCAAACAATCTCACCGGGATTATCGTGAGCGTTTGCAGCAAGCCATTGCCTCTGGCAGCGGTCCAGATATTTTTCGCTACCATGTGGCATGGGTGCCGATGCTGAGTGCTGATTTGTCACCATTACCCAGCTCGGTGATGAGCACAACCGAATACAAACAAATTTTTTATCCAACCGCTTTCAATAATCTCCAAGTGGGAGGACAAATTGTTGGCATACCTCTAATGTATGATGGTTTGGCGCTTTTGTATAACAAAGAAATGCTGCGCACTGCCAATCTCGAGGTGCCAACAACTTGGGCAGAACTGCGAACTGCCGCCACGAAATTAACGGTGCCTGCGAATGTGTCTGAGCGCCAAAGTGGCAACATCACTCGCTCTGGATTGGCAATTGGTAATGCGGGTAACGTCGATCATTTTTCTGATATTTTGGCTTTGTTGATTGTGCAAAATGGCGGCACCCCCACCGATCCCACCAGTCAGTATGTGAAGGATGCGGTGACTTTTTATACGAATTTCATCAAGCAGGATAAAATTTGGTCCGAGCGACTCGCTAATTCTACGACGGCGTTTGCAAAGGGCGATGTAGCCATGATTTTTGCTCCTTCTTGGAGAATTCATGATATCAAAAATATCAACCCAGAGCTTGATTTTGGGGTTGCTCGCTTGCCTCAACTTGATAGTGAAAAACCAATCACCTGGGCAACGTTTTGGGCAGAGGGTGTTAGTAGCAAGAGTAAAAACAAAGATGCGGCTTGGGCATTTCTTAAATATCTCTCTTCTCCTGAAGTGCTGCGGAAATTTTACACTGACGCAAGTCAGTATCGTGCCTTTGGTGAGATCTTCCCTCGAACTGACATGGCTGCAGAGCTGCAAAATAGTGATTTAGTTGGAGCATATGTCACTGATGCTCCGTTGGCTAAATCTTGGTATCTAAGCAGCTTCACCCATGACAATGGGCTTAATGACCAGATCATTAAGTACTATGAGGATGCAGTAAATGCAGTTTTAACTGGCACTAATATTGATAAGGCCCTCGAAACTGCTAAAACAGGGGTGACTAGTGTCTTGACGAAATATAGTTCCAAGCAAAACTAAATAGATCTTAAACAAGTGCGATTAAGTTTTCAGCAAGTTTTTTCTTGTGGTGACGGACTAAGCTCCGTGGAGTGGGGTCATTAGGGTCGGTAGTGATCTTGGCAGTGGAGAGGAGTGGCGCTCTGATAATTTTTCTGTGCTTGTCTTCACCGAGATTGTCAACAACAGGGGCATCATTGGCCCTCTGATAGTAGGATACCGTATCTTGATCAATGGCTTGATTGTTGACCAACACCACATCAACTTGTCTTTGACAGTAGTTTTCGACTGCGCGCAAGTGGTCTAAGGCAGTCATTTGATGGGTTTGGGTGTAGTGAGTCATCAAGTTGCTGACGTACACAAAAGTGCCACCGCGTTTTTTGTTGGTAGCGAGTGCTTCTTTGAAGCCCTCAACTAGAGTATTGGGAAGCAAACTGCCATAGAGATCTCCTGGTCCAAAAACAACCAGATCAGCATTGCTGATGGCTTCTTCCGCCTTATGATAAATTTGCGCAGTTTTGTCGAGGGTAATCGACTCAATTTTGATTCCACCCATCTTGTCGTCATCAAGGTTTTTTTCGCCAATGAGCATCTGACCATTTTGATAGTGAATGACTAAATTAACCTCATCTTCGCTAATGGGCAACACTGCGCCATTGATGCGAAAAATTTTGGAGGCAATCTCCACGGCTTTGCTGGCAGAGCCGGTCATGTTTTCGAGAGAAGTTAAAATTAAATTACCGAGATTGTGACCCTTAAGACTGGAATTTTGATCGAAACGATAGAGGAGTAGACGGCGAATGTCGTGTTCATTTTCGCCGGTAGCGAGTGCTGCGATACACTGACGCAAATCACCAACGGGTAGGAAGCCAAATTCGTCGCGGAGTCGACCGGTGGAGCCACCGTTGTCTGAAACGACGACAACCGCGCTTAGCTCAATTCCTTCATAATTTTTGAGGCCGGATAAGGCTACAGCGCTACCTGTACCACCGCCGATGACAACAATTTTTTTCATTATTACGTGATCTATTGTAACAGACCCTGACCGTTTTCAATGATAAAATCAGTAGAAGTGTGGTGTTTATAAACAAGTAGTAGTGTTCATGAATCTGGAAGCCTTTTTACAAAATCGCCAGCAAACTAGTCAAACCTTAACTCTAGTGACAGGAGTATTTGATGTGCTTCATCAAGAGCACCGTCATTTTCTGGAAAAAGCTAAGCAAACCGCCGACTTATTATTAGTTGGTCTAGAGTCAGATCTGCGAGTGCGAGCAATGAAAGGCGAGGGTAGACCAGTTAATTCTGCGCTGGTGCGTCAAAAAAACCTGAAGCGCTGGGGTTTGGCTGATTTCATTTTCATCCTGCCTGAACAGTTTAATAAGCCCGAAGATCATCGTCGTTTAATTGCAGAGATCAAGCCAGATTTTATGGCAGTTTCATCGCACAGTGCTTTTCAGCAAGAAAAGGCTCGTATTTTGGCTGAATTTAATGCTAAGCTACTGGTAGTGCACGATTTCAATCCTGAATTTTCTTCAACCAAAAGTATTAGTAAGCTTGCCGAACAACAACGGCAGAGTCAGAAAGGCTAATCATGAAACAACTTATCGCAATTATAGTGGTCGTCGCGATTCTAGGTTTTGGCGCGTGGTGGTGGATGAGTCAGGCGGCTAAACAAGCCAATACTCCTCGAGGATCAGTGCCTGCTCCCACAACCACACAAACCAATAATCCTGGCGCAACTGAAAAATCTGGGACTACAACTAAAACTGGCAAGATCACTGAGAGTCAAGGCATGTTTTATCTGCA
This sequence comes from uncultured bacterium, assembly GCA_903891335.1. Lineage (GTDB taxonomy): Bacteria > Patescibacteriota > Microgenomatia > UBA1400 > PJMF01 > UBA1364. The sequence continues at coordinate 2,858 of CAITDX010000030.1, read as the reverse complement.
AGAAGCTGGTCAAACTCCCAAAGAGGTTGATAGCTATGTGGTTGATCTAAATGGATATGTAGGTAAGACCGTGACTGTGAGTGGTCAATACAGCGGCGATACTTTGTTTATCGGTAGTGTGAAATAAGATGCCAAAGAGTAAATCTCAATTTCGTTGCCAAAACTGTGGCGCTACGTTTCCGAAGTGGCTTGGTCAATGCAGTGAATGTCAGTCGTGGAATACGATGGTGGAGGAGATGGCGGCAGCCGCATCGGTTGGCCGTCTAGCGACGGGCAAGCAGCAGCTCACTGAAGCTGAGATAAGCCAAAAACGCATCGCATTTTCTCGAGTCGAACGCATGAGCGACTCAAAACGACGACTTTGCACTCAAATTGGAGAGTTGGATCGGGTGTTGGGCGGTGGGTTGGTGCCGGGAATGGTGGTGTTACTTGGTGGTGAGCCGGGTATTGGCAAATCAACACTACTGACACAAATGGTGTTGCAGTTATTGATGAGTGACCAGCCAACACAAAAGATTTTTTACGTTTCTGGTGAAGAAAGTCCATCTCAAATTTCCCTAAGAATCGATCGATTTATTGAAAACGCACCAAAAAAGTACTCAATTGATAAGTTGGCAGAAAGTCTGGTTTTTATCACCACCACTGACGTTGATGAACTGACGGTATTGATTAAACAAGATAAGCCAAGTCTGGTGATTGTCGATAGTGTTCAGTCGTTATCGACAACTTTCTTGACAGGGGCGAGTGGGAGTGTTGGACAAATCCGAGAAGTAGCTGATCGCATTATCAATACCGTGAAAGCTTTGGGTATTCCCACCTTTCTCATTGGCCATATTACTAAGGATGGGGTGATTGCGGGGCCAAAAATTTTTGAACACATGGTCGATACAGTTTTGCTCTTAGAGGGCGAAAGATCAGACCAATTGCGTATGTTGCGATCACTGAAAAATCGCTTTGGTGCCACTGACGAAGTGGGCTTGTTCCAGAGTGAAGACTATGGATTGCGGGAAATTAGTAATCCCAGTGAGTTGTTTCTAGAAAATAGCAATCAACTGGTGACTGGAGCAGCGACGGTTTGCCTGATGGAGGGAACCCGTCCATTGTTGGCAGAGGTACAAGCTCTAGTGGTTAAGTCACAATTGGCGATGCCGCGAAGAGTGGGGCGAGGTGTTGATTTAGCGCGGATTCAGGTCTTGGCAGCAGTACTTCAAAAACACGCTCGCTTACCCTTGGCTTTTTATGATGTCTTTCTCAGTGTAGCGGGTGGTTTTAGAATCAAAGAGGCGAGTGTGGATTTGGGTCTAGCAGTTGCCATTGCCAGCTCTCTATCGGGTAAAAAAATTGATCAAAATACTGTTTTTATCGGAGAAATTGGGTTGCTTGGAGAGATACGCAAAACCCCATATTTTGAGCGACGAGCCAAAGAAGCCCGAAGACTTGGGTTTACTAAAATCATTTCCCGTGAGACTCACACGACCATTTGGGGATTATTAAAGGAACTTGGATTATTAGCAAAGAAGAGCGAGGAGGAGCTTGAATAGCATGCGTATTATCGACCTTACTCAACCACTCTATCACCACATGCCGGTTTATCCCGGTGATCCCGAGGTGATTGTAGAAGAAATTCACCAGCTCGATAGGGAAGGCTGGAATTTGCGCCAACTTCAGTTAACTACTCACCTAGGAACGAACGTCAATGTGCCTTATCACATGGTAGCTAGTGGTAAAACTCTTGATGATTTTGAGATAGGAGTATTTATGGGGAAGGCAAAAATATATCAAGAGGGGGTTGAGTATAACGAGCAGATTGGTTTAATTTTTCATGACCAGAACATCGACCGAAAGCTTGCACAAATTTTGATAGACAAAAAGCCAAAATTTATTGGTTTGTCAGAAAAATTTGAATTTGATCTAGACTTAGAAAAACTGCTTTTGGAGCACGATATTATTTCGTATGAAAACTTAGCTAACACCGAAGCTTTGCCTGCTCACGAAATCTTTGAATTCTGTGGTTTACCGCTGCGAATCAAAGGAGGCGATGGTTCACCGGTGAGAGCGGTGGTGAAAATTGACATTCCATACTAAAACAGTATAATTGTATGCACTATGAGTAGAACAGTTGTTCAGATTCCAGTTACCACTGATCTTCGTGATCGTGCCTACCAGATGGCGATTAGTCAAGGTTTTTCATCCTTGCAAGAAGTAATGCGTTTAGCCATGCATCAAATTGCTCAAGGAAACTTGAGGTTACAAATGCATTTCGAGTCTCCATCAATGAAGCTCTCCGAAAAAGCTGCCCAGAGATACAACGAGATGGATGAGGATTTAGCCACCTCGAAAAATTTTAAGGAGGCAAAAAATATAAGCGATCTTTTGAACAAGCTTGGTTATGAAAAGGATTAAATACAGTAAAACTTTTGTCAAATCTTTTCAAAAACGCATTGCTGCTCATCCAAATCTAGCCAAAAAATTCGCCCAAAGACTACAGCTTTTTAGTGTTAATCCTACGCATCCAATATTGCGCAATCATGCTCTAATTGGAGCAAAAATTGGTAAAAGAGCCTTTTCAATTACAGGAGATGTAAGAGTGGTTTATGGTGAAGATGAAGAATTTTTGATTTTTTATGATGTAGGCACGCACAATCAGGTTTATTAATCACAAACCCCTCTTCTTCGCATACCTCTCCCGACTATTGCGGATGACTTTGTCGCGGTTTTGATTACTGCTCTTGGCTAGAGGCAGGGTGTAAGCGGGGAAGGGTCGTGACAAGACATTATCGATTGAAATCTTGTTGATGATCTGGTGTTTATCGAGGTTGACGAGATCATCTTGCGTGTAAAGACCACCATATTCGCTT
>CAITDX010000029.1 GCA_903891335.1 uncultured bacterium | reverse complement strand
GCAAACTCAAGCAGATGGTTGAATTGGTCAAGGCAGGCATCACCTATGAGGGTTTTGCATTAATTGATGTCCAGCAGCCCTGCCCGACCTTCAACAAAGAACAAGATTATGCTTGGTATCAGCATAATGTGGTTGATTTGGCAGCAGAGTACGACCCATCAAGTCAGGCAAGTGCGCTCATCGAACTGCTCAATACTGATCGTTTGAGCTTGGGAGTGTTATATCGAGCGGCAAATCGCAAAGCCTATCATAGTGAGGTGGCTACGTTGCATGAGCAGACATTGATTGAACAATTTCCTGTCAAAGTCAATTTGCAGGCTGGTTTGGCCGAATTCAAATAGTTTTTCCTAGAAAATCTCTAAGACTACTTGGCGGTAATGGTGACAGACTTCACCACTACTGGTTCAACTGGCTTAGACATTTCTCCACTAAAGCTTGTGGTGACTTGCGCCGTCGCAATGGCATCAACTACTTCTAAGCCTTGGCTAACTTGACCAAAAATCACATAGTTAGGTGGTAATGGATAGTCTTGATGCATGATGAAAAATTGACTGCCATTGGTGTCTGGACCAGAATTAGCCATCGCCACGGTTCCGCGAGCATATTCACCCGTAAATGGCTCATCATCGAAGCGGTAGCCAGGATTGCCAGTGCCATCACCACGAGGATCGCCTCCCTGAATCATAAAGCCATCAATAACGCGATGAAAAATCGTGTCATTGTAGAAATTATTTTGTGCCAGGTAAATGAAATTATTGGCAGTGATGGGCGTTTCTTTGGTGTGGAGATCAATGGTGATGTCACCAACACTGGTATGAAGGGTAGCTTGATAGATTTTGTTTTGATCAATGATCATATCTGGTTTGTTCATTTTGCGATTGGCTGACAGACTGGCTGGCATGCTCGTATCCTCATTGGTTTGGTAATTAGTATTGGAAGTGGTTCGATTGGTGTTGCTGATTTTACGCAGGGTGAGCACGGCAACAAATCCTAAGAAAAAAACAAGCACTAACACAAGTAATTGATCTTTTTTCATAGATTTTGAGATTACAAAGACAAGAGAGGATTTTATACTAGATCTTCTCGACAAAGCAAGTGATGATTTTTAGGTCGCGAGAAAGGCCGAGTTTTTGTTTCTCAGTGAAGACTTCTGTTTCCATGACTCGGAAACCAGCTTTTTTACAATAATCAACAATTTCGTCTTTCTTAAACCAAGTGTAGAATCTGGGCATGTAGTTGGACATTTCTTCTTCTTGAAAGCCCTCCCCTTCTCCTTCTTTGACTGATAAATAGAGCACTCCGTTTTTTTTGAGTACACGACGCAATTCTTTGAGGGTACGTAAAATATCTTTGCGTTCGAGATGGATGAGGATGTCATTGGCCCAGATTCCATGAAAAGTATCGTCAGGAAAATCAGTTTGAGAAATATCGGCCAAGATGAAGGTCGCTTTCGATGCGTATGCTCGTGCCAGATCGAGAAGTTTCTCTGACAAGTCAATACCGGTGACGCGGAAATTTTTGCTTAAAATTTTGGCGTCACGACCCCAACCGCAACCTGCGTCAAGCACTTTTGCATTTTTGGGAAGAAATTTCTTGAACTTTTTGATTTCCTCAATTAATTCGAGGTTTTTGGTTTTTTGCTGATAATGATGGGCAATCTCATTATAGGTAGCAATGGTTTTTTTGAGATGT
>CAITDX010000028.1 GCA_903891335.1 uncultured bacterium | reverse complement strand
CCTGTTTGAGTGCTTTCTACTTGGGTGCGTGTATCTTTAACTAGTTGGTAGGGATGGAGGACATAGTTGCGAATTTGTGTCCCCCAACTTGCAGCTTGGTATTTGCCTTTGGCTTGCTGGAGTTCGGTTTCGAAGCGTTCTTCCTCAATTTTAGCCAACTTAGCCTTGAGCATTTTGAGAGCGCGTTCTCGGTTTTGAATTTGACTGCGTTCTTCTCGACATTTAACAGTAATATTGGTGGGAAGGTGGGTGAGTTCGACGGCGGAATTGGTTTTATTGACTGATTGTCCGCCTGCCCCACCAGCTCGAGTGAAATTCCACTCGAGGTCAACGTCTTTGAGGACGATATCATTATTTTGGTCGAGGATTGGCAGTACTTCGACCAGAGCAAATGAGGTTTGGCGGAGATTGTCAGCGTTGAAAGGACTTTGACGAACCAGGCGATGGGTACCTTGCTCACTTTTGAGATAGCCATAGGCAAATTCTTCTTCAACTTCAAACACTGCCTCTTTGATGCCTGCATCTTCTCCCCTAATCTCTGAAACAAAACGATATCTCCAGCCTTTGCGCTCGAAATAACGCTGATACATCCGCTTAAGCATGTCTGCCCAATCCATGGCTTCAGTGCCGCCTTGACCAGGATGAATAGAAAAAATGGCTTGACAGCGATCGTAAGGTCCACTCAGATACTGCTTGATTTCAGCTTCCTTGAAGCGTTTTTCTAGTTGGGTGGAAAGGGTGTGAGTTTCTGCTTCTAGACCAAGTTCAAGGGCTGCTTCTAGATCTCCCGTAAGTTGCTCCAACTGCTCCAGTGCCTTAATTTCTTTTTGGATTGATGAGAGCTGCTGCATTTGTGCTTGCGCATCTTCTTTTTGCCAGAAATCCGCCGTCTCACTCGCCTGCTGTAGGGTTTGTGCCTGAGCTTTTTTGGTGACCAGGTCAGAGTCAGTGAGTAGTTTGCGGCAGGCAGCGATTAATTCTTGAATGTCCATAGATTGATAGGGTCTATTCTAATCGAAAGAGATCAATTGATCACTATTGAGTTCGAGTTCTCTGCTCGCTTGAGTCGGAATATGATTAATGCGATAGCGCGTGTTGTTTAGACCAGCTTGTTTGAAAAGAGCCAGACGCTTTTTTTGCTCTAGTGACAGCTTGCTGCGCATCGTCAATTCGATGGTGTTCTGATTCTGTCCAAGCACGGAAACCAAAAAAGCCAGCTCTTGCCAACTTTGACCAGTACTATCGATGAATGTATTTTGAGAGATAGTTGTGCTATCCATAGTTTGTCCGTCTACTTTAAACTCAACCAGCTCGCTGGCTGGTGAGAGATAGATTCGCTGATAATTAACATAGGCAAAGGTATTGAGGTTTTTCCAGGTGATACTGAAGCGTTCTTGATTTTCCTCAAGATCGATGGTTACTTCTCTACTGACCAAGCGGTTTGCTTTATTAATGCCGACATTGCTTTCGATCAGTAAATAATTGAGACCATCGTTGATTTGGATAGGTGTGGTGGTGAGGTGTCGGCGAGTAAGCAGCGCGTTAATCTCTTGGTCTCGGCTGTAGACTTGTAGATTTTTTTGCGAGATCTGTTCTGTTAGCCAAGAGAGAAATAATTGTGGGTCTTTGGTGATGACTTCAATCAATTTTGGTTTAAGCAGAGTGAGGAAGTGATTGAGAAAATTGGCTTTTTCCTGAGAGCCAGGAAAGAACTGATCTCTGTCGCTGCGAGCGAGTTGGGCGAAATTATTACTGGTTACGAGTTGTTGATAGTCGGGTAAGTAGAGCTCTCCAGTTAAATCAAGGAGTTTTTCCACCAGGCTCAGATTGATAAAAATAACGCCATCAAGATTTTGCTCGATTGTGTTTTCAAAAAAATAACTGATTTGCTCTCCTGATTTTTCTAAATCAAACCACCAATTGGCGTTTGATAGTCGCAGTCCTTTGCCTTCACTCAGATATTCAGCCACTCCAGGAGGGGCTGCTATTTCACCGGTGTATTGGCCATCGGGAGTATAAATATCTTGGATTTCAATAGGTTGTAGCTGTCCAGCATCACTTTCTAGGACAAAGTATGAGCCCATAAAACCACCAGTAGCTCGTATTTCGTTAGTGTTTTGTAAAACCACGATGTATTTCTGATGTTCAGTCAAAATTTTAAGGGCGAGCATGTGCGCATCAGCACTCAGCTCGCTAATTGATTGCGGTAACAGAGATTTGAATAATTGTATTTTCCGATCGATTGAGCTAATCCTCTTCAAGAGATGTATTGTTTCATCTTTAGTGATGGTTTCGCCAGCGCTCGCTTTTTGTAGATAGGTAAGTAAATCGTTTTTTAATTTGCGAAAAGTTAAAAACAACAGTAAAACCGCTGAGACGAGAACTAAAGATATGATCGATGCGATAAGACTAATTTTTAAGTATTTTGGCATAGAGTTCGGCCAGACTTAGCCAACTGTGACGCTTAGCGAGTTGGTATGCTTGACGCAAAATAGCAGGACGGTTTTTGAGGTTGAGGTATTCTTGGTAGAGTTGAGCGGCGTTGTTGCCGCAGGCCATATGATTAGCAAAAGGGCTGCCGAGTAGGTACTCTTTCTTGAGCGGATTATCGTATGCAGTTAGCACGTAATTATGAAATGCCATGGCCTCTAAAATGCTGAGGTATCCTCCTGCAAAACAGTAACTACTCGTCCTCAAGAGTGGGCGTGGGTTTTTCCAACCCAAGACTTGTCCATAGTGTTGACAGGTAGCTGCGAGTGGTCCCTGACCGCAAAATGCTACGGTAAAATTCTCTTTTTTTTCTTTTAAAATATCTAAAAATTCTAAAAAAATTGGTAAACCAGTATCTTTTTCTAGTCTACCTAAAAATAAAAAGTGTCGTGGCGATTTGTCTTTGAGTTTCACATGTACACTTGGTAGTGTGACTCCTCCGTACGTAATGTGATTATTTTTATTTTCTAAGTGATAGTACTGATTGATGTAGCTACCAACGCTGATCGTAAATCGTGAGAATTTCTGTGCTAATTGTTTATAAAAAATATTTTTAGCTGGTGGTGGAAACACCTTTTCATAGCCATGAAAAATAGTGATGATTTTTTTGCGAGGAAATAGCAGTGCGAACGGAAGATAATAAATGAAGACGTCATGAATCACGATTATTTCCGCATTGCGCAAATGTTGTAATTTTGAAATGGCCAATGTCCACCAGATTTGCAGCAAGCCCACAATTGGCAACGTACTCACCGTAGGTAAGAATTCTTTGCGACTGAGCACGTCGATCGTAAACCCCATTTTTTCTAGATGTGGGACGACAGCTGCGATGTGTTTTTCTACTCCACCCAGATGGGGCAGTGCTGATTCAGTCAGAAACAAGACTTTCATAGGTCCTCGTTCTAGTTTAGACTATCATTTGATGTCTTTGAAACCTGATTATAAGAAACTCCCCGTCTCTTTGATAGCAACAGTTCTCAATGAAATACAGTCAATTGAGCAATTCTTGCATAGTTATCGTCAGCAAAGCGTGCATGCCAGCGAAGTAATCATTATCGACGCTGGCTCAACTGATGGGACCTTTGCTTTCTTACAAAATTTTGCCCGCGCGAATCCTGAGTTGCAGCTGCAGATTAAGCAAAATCCTGGAATTAAGCGGGGTAGTGCTCGTAATTTGGCAATCCGCTTGAGCACTCATTCAGTGATTGCCATGACAGATGCTGGCTGTCGCTTAGATGCTCGGTGGTTAGAGCATTTATGGACTGTGAAAAATCAGCAGCAAGCTCAGGTTGTGGGTGGATTTTTTGCTGGGGATGCCAGGAGTCGACTTGAGCAGGCGATAGTACCCTATTTTTTGCAACTTGGCACGCAGGTGACGGTCGATACCTTTATTCCTACAAGTCGTTCTTTGCTGATTGATAAAGCCGTGTTTTATCAGGTAGGTGGTTTTCGTGAAGATTTGGAACTCAGTGAAGATTATGAATTAGCACAGCGCTTGCAAAAACTACCTATTCGTTTTGCCTTTGCTAAGCAGTCTTTAGTGTATTGGCAACCACCCAGCACACTTGCTGCTTTTGCTCGCAAAATTGCAAGTTTCGCTCAGAGTGATGCCAAGATCGGCATCATCCGTCCAAAAGTTATGTCAATATATCTTCGTTACTTGTTGTTTTTGCTCGTATGGCACTGGCGGATTGACGCATTTTTGCTCATTGCGGCAGTTTATCTGTGGTGGAGTGTTTGGAAAAACTATGCAGTCGCCAGAAAAGCTTGGTTTTATTTGCCAGTTTTACAAATTACCAGTGATTTTCTGGTGATGGGTGCCACAGTTTTGGGCTTGTTGGGTTGGTTGCAGAATAGAGCAGTTAAGAAAAATTAGCTCAGCAATTTCTTAATTGCCTCCAAGTTTTCACTAGTAACTGTCTCCCCTGTTTTGACGACATTTTTCTTGCTCACAAAACCAGTGAAGGGGTCAGAAAAACCTTTGTCTTCTGGGATGTCAGGTTGCAGGACCAAATCAGCCATCTGACAGTTATGACGGGCGAGGTGATACATCATGATTTGGGTGGTTTTGAGTACCGATTTAACAGAACTCATTTTATCGGCAGTGACAGGAAAAATATTCTTATATAGATTTACAGCAATGACGACATCAGCACCCATTTGTCGGACTGTTTTGACAGGAATGGGAACAGCCGTGCCACCATCAATCAATCGATAGTTGCCATAGATTACTGGTTCAAAAACAAAGGGGATTGAAGTACTAGCGCGAATGGCAGCGGCAAGATTGCCCTTGTTAATTTCCACCACTTCTCCACTCAGCAAATCAGTGCTGACTGCGCAAAAAGGAATGGCTAATTCTTCAATCTGTTTTTGTCCGACAATATCTTCAAAAACTTCAGTGACTTTTTCGCCACGAAACATTCCCCAGCTTGGTTTTGGATCAGAAAAAGCATAGAGCAAACTGCGCTTATTGATCTTCTCCTTAAATGCTTTTTCGAGGAGCGTAATGTCTTGCAGGGCTGCATAGGCACCTCCCACCATTGCTCCAGAACTGGTGCCAGCAATGTAGTCGATAGTGATACCTGCTTCGATGAGAGTCTTGATTACGCCGATGTGCGCTTGACCTCGCCAGCCACCGCTGCCAAGAGCTAATCCGAGTTTTTTGCGTTGGGTAAATGCTTTAGTCATAAGAGTAACATGGAGGTAATTCTAACAGACAAAAGCTTGTATAATCTAGTCGTTCATGCAGACAAATATCGACCAAGTTAAAGCCCTGATTTCTGATCTAACGCAACAAGCCAACCCAAAGCAGGCAGCGATTTTACAAAGGTTTTTCAAAACTGCTCCAGGAGAATATGGTGCGAGCGATGTGTTTTTGGGCTTGAAGATGCCGCAAACTCGCGTTGTCGCTCGTCGCTACACTGCCCTCTTGAATTTCCAGGATCTCACGCTCCTACTCAAAAACCCCTATCACGAGATTCGTTTGGCAGCGGCACTGATTTTGGTTGAGCGTTATCAAAAGTCCTCACCAGTAGAAAAAGCAGCATGTGTTCGTTTTTACCTTGATTCACTGGAGTTTTTTAATAATTGGGATTTAATTGATCTGTCTGCGCCAAAAATTTTAGGTGATCACATTCTTCACCATCTTTCAGAAGCTAAATTACTGAGCGAATTGGCGGTAAGTCACAATTTGTGGCGACAGCGAGCAGCGATAGTGGCGACTTTGGCTTTGATTAAGGCTGGTAAATTGCAGACGACGCTTGCTATAGCAAGGAAACTTATGAATCATCCACATGATTTGATTCATAAAGCGATTGGCTGGATGTTGCGAGAACTTGGTAAAAAAGATCAAGAGTTGTTGGTGGGGTTTTTGGTTGACCACCACCATCAGCTTCATAGAACAACGCTGCGCTATGCCATTGAGCGCTTGCCCATTGCCCTGAGAAAGTTCTTATTGTAGGCGCAGTAGCCATTGCTAAATAGTGTGTTAATTTAAGTGCGGAAAATTTCGGTCAAATCACAACAATGCCAAGAGCAAGCTGCCAAAAATGAGGCGATAATAGCCAAAGGCGGCGAGGCTATGTTTGGATAAAAAGTTGATGAACCAGCGCAAAATTACCAGTGAGGCAATAAAAGCAGTGATTGAGCCAATGATCAGCACAGTAACTTCTCCTCGTGCAAAGCCAATTTGTCCCTGCATTTTCCATAAATCAAGTGCTGCAGCACTGCAAATGGTTGGGAGAGCGAGTAAAAAAGAGTACTTGGCTGCAGTCGCACGGTTATGTCCAAGTAGCAACATGCACAAAATCACAGCTCCAGAGCGAGATACTCCTGGTATGACTGCAAGTGCCTGAGCCGTGCCCACAAGTAACGCTTGCCACCACTGCAATTGATCCAGATTGTTGGTTTTGGATTGATGGAGTTTCTCAAAGAAAATAAAGATAACTCCGAGTAAAAAAAATGCGCTCAGCATCAAGATATTGTTTTCGAAAAACACGTTTTTGATCACTGAATGGAGTAAAAAGCCGACCACAGCCGTGGGAATAAACGATAGGATGAGCGCGATCTGTAGTCGACGATTGACGAGTAATTCTTTGCCGTAGAGAAAAAGCACGGCCAAAATTGCCCCGGCTTGGATGAAGACCTCAAAAAATTTTAAGAAATCACTGCTTTCCAATTGCATGAGTTGACTAGCAAAAATGAGGTGAAATGTCGACGACACGGGGAGAAATTCAGTCAAACCCTCGACTAGGCCAAGAATAATTGCTTGATAAATCTCCATAAAATTAGTGCTTTCTTTTTGTTACCTGTTTGATTAGAATCGATGCTTATCTATGGAAAACTCCACCACCTCATCCAATAACAAGTTTAAGTTTATCATGCCTGTTTCAGTAATGGCGATCATCGCAATTACTGCGGTGCTCCTTTATGAGCAACAACAGTCAAGTGATGTGAGCAGCAAGTCTCAGACTCAGCCACAAGTGGTGATTATGACACCAAGTCCTACTTCTGACGCAGCTGGTGTTGCTGGTGGAACAGTGCTCACTAATGCGGAGCGTCCCCAGGGAGAGAGTAACTATGTTGATGGTACCTACGAAGCCAAAGGTACCTATACTACCCCAGGTGGTGAGCGAGAAATAGCGATCTCAGTTACCGTGGCCGACGATGTGGTGACGGCCGCTACTTTCCAAGGATTTGCCACTGACCCCGCCTCCAAGCGATTTCAGGGTGAGTTTGCCGAGGGTTTTCAGGCTCAAGTGATTGGTAAAAATATTGATGAATTGAATTTACAGAAAGTTTCTGGATCTTCACTTACTCCTAAGGGTTTCATGAATGCTTTGGAAACAATCAAAGTTCAGGCTCAAGGGTAGGTCTTGGTTTAGTTCTCTCCTAGAATAGTACATGAGAAAACATGAATTTTTGGCAATCGGCACACAATGGGAGCTGCTTGTCGCTGATCAGATTGATGAGTCTACTTGGAAAAAATTGCTTGAGGAAATTCAGCACTGTGCCGATGAATTCAACCAACGGTATTCACGATTTGTAACTAGTTCATGGGTGATGAATCTGCGAGCTGGGCAGACCTATGATTTATCAGAGCAAGATCTGTCTTTGTTTACGCTCTATGAGCAACTCAATGATCTCAGTGGTGGGTTATTTACTCCCCTAATTGGACAATTACTAAGTCAAGCAGGGTATGATGCTGAGTATTCTTTGCAAGTGGGGTCAATCACCGCAATCCCCGACTATGCTCAGGTAGTAGAGAGACGAGGTCGACAATTGCATGTGTTTCAAGATACTACACTTGATTTTGGCGCAGCTGGCAAAGGGTATTTGGTTGATTTGCTCGGAGCATTATGTGAGCGACGGGGAATTCATAATTATTTGGTTGATGGAAGTGGTGATATGCGTCATCGCCAGTCTGGAGATGTTGAGTTGGGAATTTCGAAGAAGTCTGAAATCTCTGGAATCAGAGTTGGCTTAGAACATCCACTCGATCAGCAACAGGCAATTGGTGTGGTGCAACTGTCAAATCAAAGTATCGCTGGTTCAGCTAGTAATCGACGCAAATGGGGAGAATGGCATCACATCGTCAATCCGCGTCAGCGCATGCCAGTGCGAGAGATCGTGGCGACTTGGGTCATAGTTGATCAAGATCAGTCTTATCCAACCATGGTGGCCGATGCACTTGCCACCGCATTATTTTTGGTCGAGCCAAAACAATTAGCAGCACACTTCCCTTTTGACTATGTAATCTATCACCAAGATGGTACAGTAAAAGCATCCCCAGATTTTGTGGGAGAGCTCTTCGTTGCAAGCCTATGAAAATCATCCAATCGATTGATCGTCTACTCAATAACTACACCATGTATAAAGTGGTGCTTTATGGCTTGTTTTGCTTGGTGGTAACAGCTCTGATTTTTGCAGGCATTGGCTTGCTTCCCTTTACGTTTTGGCAGGTCGCTACACTGTTAGTGTTGAGTGTGAGCACAAGTTTCTTGGCACATCAGGGATTGCAGCGTCTTTTCCACTCTACCTACAACACTGAGTCGGGTTTGATTACTGGGCTAATTTTCTTTTTTGTGCTATCCCCCATGAAAAATATAACCGATCTATTGGTGACAATAGCGGTGATTGTCTTTGGTGCGGCTTCAAAATATCTCTTAGCAGTTGATAAAAAACACCTCTTCAATCCAGTGGCAATTGCTCTGCTAGTGATGGGGCTGTTTGGGTTTGGCAATGCAATTTGGTGGGTGGGTAGCGGGGTGTTGTTGCCATTTGTGGTGGTGTTTGGGTTGGCGATTGTGCGCAAACTACGTCGCTTTGATTTGCTGCTCGCATTTGTGGGAGCAAGCTTGGCGATGGGTGCTTGGGTGAGTCGAGCTGATGTGAGTCCTGTGTGGGCGACTTGGTGGCAGATGATGTATTCTTGGCCACTTTGGTTTCTGGGGACCGTAATGTTGACAGAGCCTTTGACCGGGCCTGCCCGCCGCGGACATTATCTACTTTATGGTGCGGTGGTGGGAGTGTTGTTTGCGAGTCGTTTCCAGCTTGGACCGCTGCATAGCACTCCTGAGTTGGCGCTGATTATCGGCAATCTGCTGGCATATTGCATCACCAAGGAAGTGAGGGTGCAACTCAAACTCAAGGGAAAGCGCCAAATTGCCAAAGATATCTATGAGTTCGATTTTGTGCCTCGGGGCAATTTTAATTTTTTGCCTGGCCAGTATTTGGAGTGGACGATCACTCCCGAGGAAGCCGATAGTCGAGGTAATCGTCGCTATTTCACTATTGCTTCTTCACCCACTGAAAAAGTTTTGAGTATTGCGGTGAAAGTTGATCAAAATTCTAGTAGCTTCAAAAAACATCTGCTTGCAATGTCAGCAGGTTCGCCTATTGTCGCTGGTCAGTTGGCTGGTGATTTTGTTTTACCCAAGGATCGGCAGCAAAAACTTGTCTTAATTGCTGGCGGCATCGGCATCACTCCGTTTCGAAGCATGGCGCGCTACTTGATTGATCGGCGTGAGCAGCGAGATGTAGTGCTGTTTTATATTTGCTCACATCCAGATGAGTTTGCCTATGATGCCCTGTGGCAAGAAGCGAAAAACTATGGATGGAAGGTAGTGCCAGTGTTGAGCAATCGAGCCGCAAAGACTTCAAAATGGATGGGTGAGTTGGGTTATTTGACAGCTGGTATGTTGAAGCGTCAGGTGCCTGATTATGTGGAACGACAGTTTTATTTATCTGGTCCCAATGCCATGGTGATTAGTTATAAAGAGTTATTAAGCAAGCTGGGAGTGGCTTCATCACAGCTGAAGACAGATTATTTCCCTGGGTTTTGAAGAACTATGCAAACACACATAACGACGATACCAAACGCCATTGGGCTTAGAGTAGTAGAGCTTTTGGTCAAGGATTTGCAGCGAGTTGCTGATTTTTATCAAGCTGGAGTAGGTTTGGAAGTGATCAGGCAGTCTTCTGAAGTGCTTGAACTTGGCAGTCAGGGACAAAAATTGGTGCGTTTAGTTACTAGCGATGGTCTGAATCAAGCTGAGCCAGGTAGCGCGGGTCTCTATCACTTGGCATTATTATTTTCAAATCGAGCCCAGTTGGTAGAAGTGCTTAATCGATTATTTAAGAGCCACGGAGCTTTCTTTCAAGGATCGGCAGATCATTTAGTGAGCGAGGCTTTTTATTTTCAAGACCCAGAAGGCAATGGTGTAGAGCTCTATTTTGATCGACCAGAGCAAGATTGGAATTGGCAAGACGGTCAGGTTCAGATGAATTCACTCTATCTTGATCCAATCGCGTACAGTGCTGCGCATGGTCTTACTGAAGCAATTCTCGGGCAGATAGTCATAGGCCACGTGCATTTGCGAGTGGGCGATTTATCGCAAGCTGAGTATTTTTATGGTCAGGTCTTGGGTTTGGTGAAAACAGCTGCCTTTAGCGGAGCCTTGTTCATGTCTGATGGCTGGTATCATCACCATCTTGGTCTGAATACTTGGGAAAGTCAGGGCGCATCGAGGCGATCGCCAAGTTTGGGTTTGGGTAGTTTTACTATAGTGCTGCAGCGAAAAACTGATGTGCAAGCACTGAAAGAGAGATTGCAGCAAGCGCAGTGGGAATATGTGCAAAACGAAACAGAAGTAAAACTTGCAGATCCCTGGGGCAATCAGCTTATCGTGTCGTTGGCTGAGTAAATCACTTGGGTTTCAGGAAAGATCAAGCGTATTTCGTATTGGTGCCTCCGGAGGGAATCGAACCCTCATTTTAAGTTCCGGAAACTCATGTCCTATCCGTTGAACGACAGAGGCGGTGCTGCTCAAGATACCACTTGAGATGATGCTCATTATATTAAAAATCAGACAAAGTGCTACACTATGATAATCATGATGAAAGACAAAGTTATTTTTTGGTTAGTTGGAATTACTGCCTTGGTAATTGTGGCAAGTGTGTTCTTAGTGAGCCGGATGAATTTAGGTTCGAAGCAAGCCGATTCCTCACAGACAACTAATAATCGTCAAAAATTACTTGAAATTCAACCAGACGATCACATTCTTGGTTCGATGGACGCTCCAGTGACCTTAGTTGAGTACTCTGACTATGAGTGTCCTGCTTGTTTGTCTTATGAACCACTCGTCAAGCAATTGGTGCAGGAATATGAAGGTCGCTTACGCGTTGTTTTTAGGCACTTCCCTCTAGTTGGTCACAAAAATGCCATGAATGCAGCGCTAGCTGCTGAGGCAGCTGGCAAGCAGGGTAAGTACTGGGAGATGCACGAGGCTTTATTTGCCAATCAAGCAACTTGGGGTTCGAAGCAATTTGCTAACTCTGAGTTATTGGAAGTCTATGCCAAGGAACTTAATCTTGATTTGGAGCAGTTTAAGGCCGATCGAAGTAGTCAGGAAATTCGAGATCGGATTGAGCGAGACAAACTCTCGGGCAGACAACTTGGAGTCAATGGCACGCCCAGTTTTTTCTTGGATGGTGAGAAAATTCCCAACCCCAGAAGTTATGCTGATTTCAAGTCATTTGTCGATGCGGCTTTGATTAAAGCTGCCGCAGCTGGCAGAGTAACAGAAGCAACTGCTGCTTCAGCAGCATCTCAATTGGAGTAGCGTGATGACAGATTCTTATCGAGCTGATTTTCAGATTTTAGAGGGTGATGCGTTGATCTATTTCGACAATGCCTGCCAGACCTTGCGACCCAAGCAGGTTTTATCAGCCATGAATGAGTATTATGAGCAATATCCAGCTTGTGGCGGTCGGAGTATGCATCGTCTTGCGGCTCGAGTCAGTCAGCAAGTTGATCAGGCTCGCGCTCGCATCGCTCGATTCATTGATGCACGCGACAAAAAAGAAATTGTTTTCACCCGCAACACCACAGAAGGTATTAATTTAGTGGCTCATAGCCTTGGTCTACGAGCTGGCGATGTGGTGATCACAAGTGATAAGGAGCACAACTCCAATCTCATTCCTTGGCAGGTGCTCCAACAAAAACTTGGCATCAAGCACGTGATTGTGGCGACTGATCAGGATGGTTTGCTTGATCTCGAGGCTTATCAGCATGCTTTGACCCAGGGAGTCGCTCTCGTGTCGATGGGCTATGTTTCCAATCTTGATGGAGTAGCGCAACCAGTTGAGCGCATTATCCAATTAGCGCATGCGGCTGGGGCAAAAGTACTGCTGGACGGAGCCCAGGCAGTGCCTCATCACAAGTTGTCAGTTACTCAGCTTGATGTTGATTTTCTGGCTTTTTCTGGTCATAAAATGCTTGGTCCAAGTGGGATTGGGGTGTTGTATGGCAAGAGTCAGCTGCTAGCCGAGCTTGAGCCCTTTTTGGTGGGTGGTGATACAGTGGCATTTTCGACCTATACCAGCCATGAATTTTTGGCTGCTCCAGAGAAATTTGAGGCTGGACTCCAGGATTATGCGGGTATTATTGGCTTGGGAGCTGCCGTGGCTTATCTAGAGCAGGTGGGTTTTGATGCGATTGTGGCGCGAGAACTCGAATTGAATCAGTTTTTGACCAAAGAATTGACCACGATCAAAGGTTTACATCTTATCGGCCCACAGGATCCTAGCCTGCGCAGTGGCATCATTTCTTTCTATGTTGATGGCAAAGATCATCACAAAATTGCACTGATGCTTGATGAAGTGGCGGGAATTTGTGTGCGCAGTGGTCAGCATTGTGTGCATTCCTGGTTTCATGATCGGCGCTTGGCTGGTTCAGTGCGTGCCTCAGTGTATTTTTATAACACTCTCGCCGAAGCAGAGGTATTTGTGACCCAATTACGAAAGGTACTCAGCGTACTCTAACTATGTTTTGTTTACTTGCATTTATTGTTTTAGGAGTGATTAGTGTTTTCAATGCGGCTTATCGTGATCTGGCCAAAGAGGCATATGATTGTGTGTTTCGCCGGATTACTCTGCGCCCTTGTAATACTGGTTTCAAAGAAAAGATGCAGGCAAAGCTGGTAGGTAAGATGCTGAGTAAATCTGTCTGGGCGGCGCGAATTTTGAATAAAAACTTCGAGCTTTTCTCTTGGATTTTGTTTCTGTCGACGATTTTGAGCATCTTTTGGGCCGGTAAGGGACTCTATAACTTCTACATGTATGGCAGTTGCAATGGCCTCAATCAAACTGGTTTTTGTGCCCTTGATCCAACTGGTGAGAATAATAAGATTTCGGCCGCGGGTGCTTCATGTGGGGGAGGGAGTGGTGATGAATCAGTGGTGACGCTTGAGGGGGTGGATTTGAGTTTGTTTCCTACCAAGCAGATTGGTGCAGCCGATACTGTCGTAATGATTGGTTGTTTTGCTTGTGAGTATACCCGCAAAGCCTATCCGCTGGTTAAGCAATTATTGGCGGAGCATGAAGCTAATTTTGTCTTTGCTCATTATCCAGTCAAAGAAGGGATGATGGATTTACTGGATATGGAATATTGTGCTGAGCAACAAAACCCTGATCTATATTGGCAGTTGATTGATCGTTTATTGACGATGGATGTAGCTGCTTTGACTGATGTAGCGCAGATTGATGGGGTGCTGACTGAGCTTGGCTATGATGTGGCGGCTCTTCGAGCTTGTGAGGCAGATCCGCAGACTACGGTGGGGGTGACTGCTAGACGAATTGAGCTAGAAAAAACCAATATTTATGGCACGCCGTTGATTTTCATCAATGAAAAGGGCCTGGTGGGGCCGAAGCCATATCGAGTGTATGAGCGGATGTTGTAGGGGTTTTGTTGGCGCCCTCTTCGAGGACTAGTCACGCGCTTCGACTCTCACAGATTTTGCCTAATTCGAGCTCGCTTGACGGCGGAGGTGGTGAGATTCGAACTCACGAAGCCTTGCGGCTCTAGTTTTCAAGACTAGCGCAATTGACCGCTATGCGACACCTCCTGGTCTTGTAGATTCCTGAATTATACCAGTGTGCCTAGTCCTTTAACAGAGCTTAGTTCTCGTGCTATAGTTGTAGATACGCTATGTTAGAAAAAGTCAAAGCTGCCCTTTTTGGTGGTGGCAAGGCAGAGAAATTAGGACCGTCAGTGGCTGATATTGCTGCGACCGCTGCTGCTGCGGAAATGGCAGGCGCAGCAGATGAGCAGGTTTCTGCCAGTGATGTCAATAGCGTACGCATGCCCAGTCAGTCCAAGATGGAAAAGTCGCGAGTCGCTCCGGGCATGTATCGGCCAGTGCCAGAAGAAACCTTAGTGGAGTGGCAGGCCCCCGCGCGGCCTTTTCGTCCACGCAAGCGACAGTTTTTTAGCACCGTGGTAATTATCGCCATCCTCGTCTCGTTGATTCTCTTTTTTGCTGGTCAAGTTTTGCCGGTGGCGGTGGTGATTTCTGTAGTGTTTTTAGTCTATGTGACCGCCATGATTCCTCCTCAGACAGTCAAATACAAAATGACCAACTATGGGATTTATGTTGAGAAAGAAGCTTTCTCTTGGCTGAGTATGGGGCGCTTTTGGTTTGACACGCAGTCAGGTCAGCGGGTAATGGAGATTGAGCTCTATCGTTTTCCCGGTCGACTGACTTTTGTTTTGGTTGATGGTCAAACTCCTCGTGAAGAAGATTTAGAGAAAGTATTATCCGAGGTCTTGATCAAAGAAAAACCAGAACTGACTACCTACGAGAAAATTGCCAATTGGCTACAAGAAAAAATTCCTTTGGAATAACTATGCTCTATCAAGGTGAAGAGCTGTTGCTGCAAATTCAATTAGCTGGACTTTTGGGGCGAGGTGGAGCAGATTTTCCCGTTTCTCATAAATGGCGCAGAATTCAAGCAGTGGCCAAGCCCAAAAAATATGTGGTTTGTAATGCCAGTGAGGGCGAGCCAGGAGTCAATAAAGATTTTTATTTACTCAAGCACCATCCTCAGCAAGTTATTGCTGGCATGCTCTTGGCGATGGATTTTTTGGGCACCAAAGCAGCATATCTCAGCATCAATCGTATTTATTGGGAGCAACTGAAGCAAACTCTGCAACCACTGCTTGATACGACCCTGAACAAGGGTTATGAAATCAAGGTTTTTGTGGAAGAACCAAGTTATATTGGTGGTGAAAGTAGCGCAATGCTTAATGCCATCGAGGGCAAGCCAACTCAGCCGCGAGCTAAGCGACCCAGCCCTTCACTACTTGGTATTTTTGGTTGTCCTACCCTGGTGCATAATGTTGAAACCCTTTTCGATATTTACCGAGTGGCGAGTGGTAGCTATGAGCCTGATCGCTTATGCACAATCAGTGGTGCCAGCGCTCATCCGGGAGTTTATCGAGTGGCTACGGAGCTCACTGTGCAAGCAATTTTGGAACAAACAGGCAATTGGCCGCTTGCTGAAGGTAGTTTCGTACAGGTTGGCGGCGGCGCCAGTGGAGTGGTTTTGAATCTGTCACAAACCGCCGCCGCCAAACTCAGTGGCTGTGGTTCAATCACCGTCTATGGGCCAGAAGTAAGCACTTATCATTTTCTTAAACAATTATTTCGTTTTTATGCCAAGGAAAGTTGCGGTAAGTGCATTCCTTG
>CAITDX010000027.1 GCA_903891335.1 uncultured bacterium | reverse complement strand
ATACCATTCAAACAGTTGCATTAGCTATGCGTCAACATCCTCCATACAGTAATGAATCTCAATATGTTTTTGGAACTATTACCTTTAGTAGTTATTGTGCTCCTAGTGACCAAGATCTGGTTGAGCGTTATACTGATGCAACTGATATTCCGCTGTTAATTGTTCGCAATCACCACAAAACTTGTGCAGTAGCTGATAAAAATTACGAACAAGATGCTTGGTTTCAGGCAAAGAAGCTGTTGCCAAGTTTGTCTATTTCAGCTGTATTGGATAGCGGCGAACGTTTGCAAGTGTATGGAGACCAGCTCTGTACTTCATACGCAGGTACATTTATCCATGTGCAAAACATAAAACAACTTCGGATTGAACAACAAACAAAAGATTCCTTTTGTAGTTTGTGGATTAAAAATTTACACTTAGTGAAATAAAAGTCACCCTCTCCACCAATACACAATAATTCCCGTCAACATGGTGAGCACGCCACCCCACAGCATGTCAGCGGCAGCGAGCGTCCATGGATAACCGCGCATGACGCTTAAATTAGTCAGGTCGTAGGTAGCGTAGCACACCAGACCGAAGAGAAAGCTGCGCCAGGCAACAGTAGCCAGTCCAACTTGTCCAGTAATCGCTGGTTGCAGAATCAGGATCAGGAAGATGCCAATATAGAGCAGGTAAAAAAGTAGTGCTGCATAGAGATTGGGGTTTTCAGCGAGTAGGTGGGGTGTGACAGCTTTCATCCAGGGAGAGGCAACTTGAGTGATCCAAATTGCATCAATGGCGAGGAAGGTGAGGAGGGTTTGAAAAAAAAGTAGCATATACATGTATCCTGACACAAAGAGCGGAGAATAAAAAGCAAGAGTTGTTGGTGAATAGCCTAGATTCAGACAACTACTTTTTTACTACAAAATTTGAACAAAACTTCCCGAAACGAAAACAACCCAGGATTTTCATCCTGGGTTGTTTCTTGGTCTTACTTGTGTTGGCTTCAAGCCAACTCGGCGGCGAGTTGTTCGCCAGTTCGTTCAAGTTCGGCGTCGTTTTCCTGAAGTTCCTTTGTAAGGAGCTCAGATTTTTCCGCCAACTCAGCGTACCTTTTGGCGAGCTCTACAGCTTTGGGGTTTTTCATTGTTTTCACCTCCTTCCTGTTCGAAAGTTCGATGTGCCAGTCAGGAAGCAACCTGGCACATTTTCTAGAATAACTTTTTGAATTTCCCTAGAAAATGTGCCAAGCAGCAATGAATTTTTTTAAAGACCAAGAATAGACCTATAAATAACCGTTAATTGTCTATGCATAATAGACAGAAACAGCTTTTTTATAGCAGTCAATAAGACCAAACTTATTGACATGGGAGTAGTATAGCTTAGACACCTAAATATGTCAATAATTAAAGTTATAAGGACGTATAAACTGCTTATTCTTGCTCACTTGCGTATTTAATGACATACTTGAGTACAAATGTCTGTAAGACTAGAAAAAGAACCTCGTTTTGGCACCGCGTCCTCTCGTAAGGCAAGAACCCTAGAGAAGCTACCAAGTGAAATAATCGCCAAAGCTAAATTAGAGGATCCGACAATTAGTCAAAGGCTTGAAGGCCTTTTGTATTCTGTTAAACTCGGGGTAAATAATTTTTCTACATATGATATAGATGCCCTATACTCCTTAATTGCCTACCTGGCCAACGAAAAGAAGAGTTATCAACAGCCTCTGTTAAAGCGTTTATTTAAAATACACAATTTCTTTGTCATACAACTACAACTCTTATGTTCAAATAAATGAAAAAGCTGCTATTGACTTGTTGCCGAAGCTTCAAGTTCAACCAGAAATTTTTAAATGGTACTTCAAGTTAGTTCTCAATCTTTTTGAACCCTCTCAAATTAAAAAATTACGTGAAATATATTTAGGAAAAACTTCTCTTGAATCTGTGGATATGAAAACTCAAGAGAAGTTTTTGCGCGACCTTGTGGGTTTTTTACACAAACAGATGGTTAGTGATATTGATTTTACAAATAAACAAGATGGTCCTTCATTTCTTGCCTTAGATCGTTCTGCCAAAGAAGCTCGTTGTTGGCAAGAATTGGAGTTGGCTCGATCTGGCAGTGAGGAAAGATCTCGCATTGTTGCTTTGATAGCATGGCGTCAGTGGTTGTTTAAAGATGCAGTACTATCAGCATATTGTAGTAAAAAAAACATTGACAACGCCCATTTATCATTTTCTGAACGAGCACAATTATTAAAAAAGGCAATTACGCATTTTTCTCCAACGGAAATTGCCACAATTATCGACCAGGCAGTTTCAGCTGAGATCTCAAGAAGGAACTCCTCTTTGCAACCTGAGACAAGGGAGAAGTATAAAAACAAACGGGTGAGTATGGGAACTGAGGTAGAGATCTATGAGCCACCATACATGACAGCAATGAAGTATGCTTGGTATGAAAATCTGGATAGATCATCCAAACATGATCAACTTGCCTTTGCTAGAGAGTTTGAAGTGGCATTTAAAGCGGTTGCAAAAATTGAAGATGAGAAACAACATGTTAGCAATATCGAGAAAATGGTTGATCGTTCTCGTCAGTTGTTAACTGCGCTTTCAAGCAGTGAACAGCAAGAAACGACAAAAGAACACCTTCTTCAGGAAGCTCGAAATTTAGTTGAAACAATGCCTGATCGAAAAGAGAAGCGTGAGATACTTAGTTTGCTCGATGAAACCTCACTCAACATGCTTGCTCCAGTCGTTCGGGATTATTGGAGGGTAAAGCTCAGTGATGCAAAAATTTTACTGAATGATCTCAAAAATAGATTTGACGTATTGTTTATTAGGAGAACTAGGCAAAGGAGTTCTTATGGGACTGCTTCTAGTCATAAGTATCCTGATAATGCTTCTGATCTTGCTCTCAAGTCCCTTGATGTTTTTCGTCACCACATGGGACAAGTTCAGGCACTTGGTCACGAAATTGGTACCAGAGACGCATATGGAGAATATGAGCTTGCGCATGTCAGTGGTACCTTTCGCAAGCCTTGGAGAGTGCTTTCGAGAGAACTATATGAGCTCGCTAAGACTGGTTTTTTTGATTTAGATAAAAAGCGTATTCCG
The DNA here is from genome assembly GCA_903891335.1 of uncultured bacterium. Lineage (GTDB taxonomy): Bacteria > Patescibacteriota > Microgenomatia > UBA1400 > PJMF01 > UBA1364. The sequence goes on along the minus strand of CAITDX010000027.1, from coordinate 2,604 downwards.
GTACATGTTACGCTTGGATGGGAAGAGGCTGTGCGTGAGAGAAGACTGACCTTTTCTAAACAAGAAGTTCGGCATTGTGGATCAATACTTAACTTTGCTCTTTTTGCAGCAGCCTGGGCAAATCCTGAGTTTGTTGCTCAGTTTAAGGCAAAAGATGAAAAGAAAATGAAGGAAGAAGGAGCCCACGTAGAAATCGTGAGTTTTTTGGATACGGGCAGATCATCAATGATACGACTGCGAGAGTATGAAGGTGATCCTCCTTTTAGTACAAAATGTTTTGGGCTTGAATTTAGAGGGTTTTCTTTTGACGGAGGGGAGGCTCAAGCACAACTTCTTGAGGCACTTGGCACAATTGGAACTGCTATGAAAGCTCATTTGTGCCAGCATGCAGAGAGAAAATTACTTGCTTTGCCATTTACATTGGACGGTAGATTGGCTAAAGTTTGGCAAAAATTTGAAAAGGAAGTGACAATTATTTACCAGCAATACAAGCGCATTCCCTCTTTATTCAACGCTGATTCTTGGATTGTGAAAAAAGACGATGAAAACAAGGAAAGAAAATTAGAGGAGCTAACAAGGTTTTATATCACTCTATCTAGTGAGCTAGATAAAGAGAATGGTCTAGTTGTTCAAATGCAGCGTCTCATTAAAAAAACTTCAGAGGAAGTTGAATCAATTCTCGAAAGCTAGGCTTGGGTTGTTCTAGTGACCACTCATCTTAGCAAACGTCTCCGCCAATTTTTTCTTCAAGACAACAAAAGCAGGGCTATCCTGGTTAGGAAGCAACCCCAAGCGCGCATTCATTTCAATGATCTTTGGACCCCCAGGGGTAATGCCGAAGTCGATGCCATAGAAGCGGTGACCGACATGAGCGAGGGTATGATCAATTTCCTGGATGATGGGAAAAAGTTCCACTGGCAATTGCCTTGGTTCTACCATAAAGAATTTACCGCCTTGGGCGACATTAGCAGTCAATTTGCCTGGGGGTGGAGTGCGCAGGTAGGAGTAGATAACTTCACCATCAAAGAGTGCCACGCGCAGGTCGTGATAGTCCTGCACAATCCCAGGCACGCCAGCACTGGTGTCAAGAAATTCTTGGACCACGACGGGAAAGGAGCTGGGAGATTGATTTTTTAGTTCTGTTGGACTGGCAATCATGATGCCGTTGCCTTCTTGACCAGCAATGGGCTTGATGACGGCTTTGTCAGTACGAATTGCATCGAGAGCAGTCACGTATTCCTGTGATGTGGCAGCACGGATTGTGAGTGGGCAGAATTTCTGAAAACGCTCGTACATGATGAATTTATCGGTGCAAACTTCGTTAATTTCAGGGTGGTTGAAGATAGGAATATCTGGAGCTAAGGGAAATTCACCCTTGTCAAAAATCATATCGACTTTGACCTCAGTGACTTCCTCTGTTTTTTCTGGACCAAGCATGCGCCAAGCACGAGTAAAACGCCCCTGACCTAGATAGGTGGCAGCATCGCGCACAATCAGCATTTCACCCCCAAGAGCAGTAATTTCTTGAGCTAATTCAAAGTAGGATTGTCGATAATAATCAACATCGAAGGGATGATCAGTGATATTTTTTTCTGGTAGGAAGACGCCGACGGTAAATGATGGCATACACGCTATTATACAGCTTCAAGTATAATAGACACTTCATATGTTTTTCTCTTTGCGTGCTCACTACGATCGTTTCATTCATGTGCGAGATTTGGCGTACCTGCGCTCGATTGCTGGTATTAATCCAGTAAAAGTTGGATCTTTACTCAGCTACGGAGCTCATCATCGAGTCTATGTCTATGGTAAACAAGAAGTGATTAAGGTGCCAATTGCTCGCTTTGCTTTTTTGTACTCAACGAGCTCTCACTTGGAACAAGATTTGTCGTTATTGAAGAAACATTGTTCTTGGCTGCTAGTTCCGACAAAAGTCTATGCAAATAATCGCCATACCCATCACTGCGTGGTGCAGCAGCGAGTTATTGGTCAAACTCTGACTGCTTCGAAAATGCGCAAACACCAAGCAGCATTTAATCGAGTGCTTCGAGCCAATGCTGTGCTGATCAAGCAACATCGTAGTGCCATTGATCTGGTTGGCGGTGAGGGGGTCTTGTCTTGTTTCCGATCAGTTTTTAACCGTGCCTATCAACCATATTTTTCAAACATGCTCTTAGTTGATGGTCAAATTAAACTCCTGGACTGTGAGTTGTTACGTTTTTCCTGCACTCAGTTTTCAGGAGCTGAGTTAGTTCGTTATTTTTTAAGCGTCGTTGCTCATATAGCTAATCAGTGGTTTCTTTATTTTATTGGCTTGTCGAAGACGTTTTATTTCTTTTTATGGAATGAAAAGGAGTGAGTTTTGTTTGTCACTTTTTGGAAGCGGTCAGCTCGGAGGTCGTCCGCCAGGAACTTTGCTTCATGATTTTGACGGCGGTGGCTCGGAGGCCATCCGCCGGGATTTCACTTCGTTCAATCTCGGGACACCGTTCAAAAACGGTCACCTTTTTCCTTTAGTTTAGATTGATTCATTGAACTCAATTAGTGTTTTGACTAGGTCAAACATATGATTGGTGGATGAAAAACAATCCTCTGTGTCTACTT
>CAITDX010000026.1 GCA_903891335.1 uncultured bacterium | reverse complement strand
TTTTCTTGAATAATCAACCCATAATTTCATGGGTTCTTTTCCGCTTTCAACCGGTTTCGTTCTTGTTTCTAGTTTCTTAGCATACTCTTTAATAATTTCCTCAACTTTTTTTTCCAACTCAGTTGCTTTTCCTTCCCCTTTAGATTCAAGGTCGTTCATTTGTCGCAAAAACTCAGCACTGGTTTGTGCCTCCTTTATAACATCCTCAAGTTTCTGCTCGTATCGAGTTTCAAGTGATTGGGCCATGCCTATTTATGTCTTTATTGTAGTGTATAAAATTATACTACAAACTCCACTTAAAAACCCTGCTAATACCCTACCTTTCTCGTTTCCCGTCCAGGACATTTCCGCTATAATAAACCCATCTCATGGCAGACACTAAAGATATCCGTATTGAACTCAAGCAGCTTGGAGGCCTAGAAAATTTTTCTCTGGCACAAATTCGTGAAGTATTACAAATTAGCATTGACTGGTTTATTAACTTCAAAAAAATTGCTAGCGGTACTCGCAAGGTCAGGTGTGACTTTCCCATTCGTAATTTTAGCTTCCAAGAATACGACCTCAGTACCAGTGCTGATATTGAAAATAGCCTGGTTGTTATTAATGATAAAAACACTGTTCCTAATAGCAGTCAGCCTTATGTATTTCTTTCTGATTTACTAAACTTTGTTGAGGAAATTCGCCACTCAATAGCAAGTAATCACAACATACTTGAAATTGATGACGCTAACCTCAGTGAGCTTCGTTCTCTAGGTGACATGTTTAGCATGATTGGAATCACACCTCATGAACAAAAAATCACCCTAAAAGATCTACAAAAAATTGAAAACGAACAGCTAGTGGATATTATTGTCACTAGAATCAGGGAAATCCGCAGACTCTTGGCTAAAAGCATTAAATTTAATGAAGAAACAAGTGGAGAGGCTGCTACAAAACCAACTCCCAAAGAAATCGACCCTGCTTCTTCAAATTCCTCCGATGATGGCGGAGGAGCTTTCTCTCCTATTATTGCTGGTGGTGGTGAAGTAGCTGATCAAGGCGGTGGTCCCGAACCAGAATCTGACGTACAAAATAATAATCAAACCCCGGAAAAAGTCGAGAATCGACCTCAACAGCAACCCCCCACCCCTTTCAAACTCTCTGAGCTCGATCCGCAAGCCAAGTTATACCTTCAGTCGCTCTCCATCATCACCATTAATCAGGCTCTCAACCGCTATTTCAATGACACTGCTCTAGCAGAAATTGGTCTTAAACCAGGCACCAAAATCACCTTCGATCAGCTTCCACTAGGCATTCGCCAACAACTCATGGATCGCGCCTTTCTGCAGGTTGAAACCCTACTCCTAAGCGGCAAATTCACCCTACAGGACTTAATTAATAAACCCGGCTCACGCGTTGGTTTTACCAGTGAAGCAGGACTCAACCTTCTCATCGATGTTCATGGCATGCGACTCATGAATCAGGCGGTGGCGAGTTTAGTTAAAGACAGAAACCAAGAAAAGCTAGAAAAAACGGCTCAAAAAAATCAACAAGAAACTCTCACTAAAGACCAGCTCAGCCAGCGAGTTAAAGAAAATAGCGAAGTAGAAAACATTACCAATTCAGATGCAGCAAATAGCTTCATCACTAAAATTGAAAATTCCGGGGAGCTAGAAAAAAGAATTAGCGACAGCGTAATCATCATAGATTCAGAGAGTCGCCTTGATGATTTTCTATGGAACAATCTAAATCCAATCATTGGTACAAAAATCGATGACACCAATAAACGTCGCATTATTGCCAATACTCGCTCACTCATTGAAGTATTTATTCAAGAAGGAGTTCCCCCTGAATCATTTATCGATAATCCCAAGAATTTTTCTTACACCAACTTTAAACGACTTTTTGGTAATGATGTTAGTGATGAAAAATATGAGCAATATAAAGAAGCCATTGCCCTACTTGTGCTTTACTACTGGAAACAAAAACGCGCCATTTGGTTTCGAGAGTTGCGCGCTGAATTCGGTCAGGAAAAATACACAGTTGATGAGGCACTAAAAAAATCACAAGAACACCTTCCTAAACAAGAGGTTATTCGAAAAACATTCACTAGCCTCAGCCTATCAACTCCTCAAAACTTCTCAGGCGGCCGCCAGGCCATTGAGGCTCTCACCGATCCTAATTCAGCCAAGGTCAAGGGTAACGCCATTCTTTCTGACTACATCCAACAGCAACAAGATTTAATCGCTAAAAAACTCGATGAAGAAATTAGCAAGAAAAGCGAAGAAGAGCTTCAGAGAATGTTTAAAGCCTTCTTCGACTACTACAAACCAGGCTATGTCGCTGAAACCTACACCGTTCTAGCCTTTCGTCAAGAAATCCTCCCCCAAATCAGCCCCATGGACTACTACTTGATTGCTGGCAATGAAGAGATGGAGGAGCCGGTTTTTCAGTCAAATGGCAAAGGACTACTACAAAGAGCCTTTCACTCTCAAGAAAACGGTGGCGACGATCTCCTCAACAACCAATTCACCCGTAAGGGTCTAGAGTGGGCAATTCGCGCAGGAGTTGGAGCTGCTACTAGTGGAGGCAGTGAAGCTTTTTTCAAAGCCCTTGACACCATGCCTGGTGGCGAAATCATCAAGGAGAAAATCACCAGTGAAATTATTGAGAAAATTAGGAAAAATTGGCCACTTATTGTCGGCGGACTTCTCTTGGCTTGGATCGCATCATTACTTCAACTTCTTCTCCCTCTTCTTCTAGCTTACCTAGCATTTTTGGGTATTAGAGCGCTTATGCAGGGAGTTCCTCTTCTTAGAGACCTCCTTGGAGTTGAAACCGCCAAAACTCTCGGTAAGGAAGCACAGGCCATCTTTGGTCAAAAAGCAGTTAGCAATGAAGCAATTATCGGCAGTCAATATATTGACGCAGCCAAAGCAGCTCAGGCCACCACCACTCTCACCCAAGGAATTTCCTCCGCCACCATGAAAATTGCAGTGCAAGCTGTCTCAGTCACCGTGGGTGGAGTAGCTGTGTTTGGCATAATTTACCAAGCCACCCTTAATTCTGCCTTCCTCACTCATTTTCCCTATAATGAATCTGAGCTTGCCGGCATTGACGAGATTAATAAAACATCAAAGTATGCTGAGATTAGTAAAAATGCTCGTATTACTGCAGGCTGCATCAGTCTCGAAAACAATGGGACTAAGTGTCCAGAACCAAGCTTTCCTGTTTCCATTGAATACACTGTCACGATTAAACCAAAAGAAGACTTCACTATTCAAATTACAGACATCACTGATACGGTAAAATTCAAGGCCAGTGAAAAGGGTTGGGAAGAAGCAGGACAACTTCCTCCTGAGATTGAAAAAGAGGTGGTTTTTAACTTCGATTACTTCAAAGAACTCATTACTAATCAAGGAGGTGGCACCATTAGCAACCCCCTCCCCACTCCAGTAGTAACTGATGGCTCGATTGGACAAGGGGTTGGTCAAGAAATCATTGTTTTACCAGGAGAAAGTCTGACCTTTACTTATACCATTACCGATCTGAACCCTAACTATAATCACACCGCTATTATTAACACTATTGAGGCTAAATTTTATTACGAAAATGACATTCTCTCCGGAACGGACACTATGAGCACCGCTGCTCGAATTTGTCTTGGTGAGTGTGCTGGCGACACCGGCTGCTGGCCTACTGATGGAAACATTTCCCAATTACCATTTGGCGGGAGCCTCCCTGATAAGGAGGCCTCACATCGCCCACCAGCAGCTGGAGGCTACGCAGATGCCTATGATATAGGTAGTAGCGGCACACCTCGTAAAACTTTCGTGACTTATCCCGGCGAACTATGTTTTATCACTTGTGAAAGTAAATATGGTTGTTATTATGTCCTCACTTTTGACGATAATGGCGAAACAAGAAAACTTCTTTATGCACATTTCGAGTCTCCCAGCTCAGATCTCGCCCCAAATAGCTGTAAAATGGTTGATGCTGGTGACTACATTGATGTAACCGGCAATCGAGGCAACTCCTTTGGCATTCACTTACACTACGAGACAGATATTAACGGTCGTTTTTATGGTCCAAGCTCTAGAAACTTTTCCATACTCGAGACACTAGTGCCAGAAACAAATGAGGGTAACTATCCGCCACCATACGGAGATACTGTGAGTACTTGCTATGAATAACAAACAAGATAATCACCAAGAGGTTTTAAAAAAAGAATTTTCGTTCGGTAAAAAAGCGATTATTGTATTTGCTCTTGGCTTATTACTGTCACTTTTAATCAGAGTTTTGACCCCACCAGAAAAAAACCTTGTTCAAAGCGATTTTGTTGTCAAAAACTACGATTCGACAAAATCTGATTTTAAAAAAGTTGCTTGGCTTGGCACTGAGTCACCAATTCCTGAAAAACTCAGCATATTTCAACAAAACAATGAACTTGATTTAGCAAAATACCTAGCTGATTTGTTAATTAGCGAGCACAACCTCACTCCAATGGAGGGCGTTGAAAACTATTGGATTAATGAAAATAAATTCTTAATGTACAGTCCTCTTGAAAAGAGTTTTGTCTACAACACAAGCAATGAAATTAGCAATGAGGCACCTCAAATGATTATTGATGAAGCCATACGAAAATGTACTGACTTTTACCGTCAATATAATCTCGACATCAATCTTTCAGCTCAAAAAAAGGACATTATTTACTTAAACAATGACCAAGATCATGGAGAGGTGACCCTGGAAAACGCCACTGCGCTACAAATACCCTTCATCCATCAAGTGGGAGAGTACTCACTCATGTATCAAAACGAAAACAATCCCCCTTTTGTTTGTCGAGTTGACAACAACTATCAAGTAATCAAACTCACCTTTAAAGAAAAATTCCATCAATTTGAACCAACTCTTGAATTAAACACCATTAGTTTAGAGGAGGCGATTAACAACATTAAAGACGGCAAAGCCTCAATTATTTACGCCACCACCGGTCAACCAGAAAGACTCGATCTTAGCTGGATTGAAACCGCGGATTTAACTGACTTCGAAATCGAATATAGTTTCGATGAAACCACTAAAATCGCCTATCCATTTTTCAAATTCGAAGCCACAATCACTAATTCTTCCGGAGTTACCATGCAGGCAATTATTATCACTCCTGCAGTTAACACTCAAGCCGAGAAAAACTAGGTTTTAATCAGCACTTCTGCTACACTAATAGTAATGAGACAACATCCAATTCCTCAGGATATCACCAACTATAAGTTCCATCTCATTGGCAACATGACACTCAAGCAATTTGCTGAGCTAGCAGTTGCAACAGTCATTTGTTTCATTATTTATAAAACCAACCTAATTGGCTTTATCAAGTGGCCACTTATTTTTCTGACCGCCGGCCTAGGAGCTATGATCGCCTTCGTGCCTATTGAGGAGCGACCAATGGATCATTGGATTAAAACATTCTTTAAGAATATCTATAACCCAACTAAGTTTTTCTGGCGAAAAACCAACAAAATTCCTGACTTTTTTAATTATCAAGTTAATTCGACTCAAGCCGACTTTTATGCCCCTAACGTCAATCTTAATCCTGCGCGAAAAAAGCGGGTGCTGGAATACATCACAAGCATTCCCAATCAACAACAAACTGATGATTTTGATCAGGAAGAAGAACTAAAAATCACGCAACTTATTAATCAATTTAACGAAATTGAGGTAAAAGAATCAGATATTGAAATTGAGAAACCAACTATTAATCGACCGAGCTTACAAACTCGAGTGAGAAAGCTACAATCCCCTCAAGTTATTATCAATCAACAAGAGCACGTTCCTAATCAAATATTTGGGGTGGTTGTGGATAAGGCTGGACTAGCAGTTGCTGAGGCACTTATAGAAATAAAAGACAGCAATAATCAAAGTCAAAGAATTATCAAAAGCGACTTTAATGGTAATTTCATTACCAGTAAACCACTTATTGATGGTATATACACCATTACTATTGATAAAGACGGCATTCAGTATCCAATTACTACTGTTAAACTCGATGGGCAAATTCTCCAACCCCTTGTAATTACCCCACAAACTTTAGTAGACTAAATGAGACAGCTAGATGAGCGATAAAGCAATCACCTCCACTACTCAAGAGT
>CAITDX010000025.1 GCA_903891335.1 uncultured bacterium | reverse complement strand
GTTTGGATAATTTCACTTTATTCGACCTAGCCTATCGGACAGTGTTGCAAGCTCAAGGAGTGGCCTCTGGTTTTGATCTGGCGGCAGCGATCTGGGGTGGGACGCTTTTGTATCAGAAACCAGATTCTGTCGGTGAGCCACTGGTGGTTGAACCCCTAGATATTTCTGTGAGCAATTTACCATTTTTAGTTGGATACACCGGAATAAAAGCTGATACAGCTACCTTGATTGCCGCTGTCATGAAACTTCGAGAACAACAGCCAGAACAAGTGCAGCAGTGGTTCGAGCAAATTAGCCAATTGGTGCAGTCTGCCAAACAAGCCTTGCTTAGTGGTGACTTACCCGCGTTAGGTTCTTTATTAAATCAAAACCAAGAATTGCTGAGAAAGTTGGGGGTTTCAAGTCGAGAATTAGAAGCATTAATCCAAGGGAGTTTACAAGCTGGAGCGTATGGTGCCAAGCTCTCTGGTGCTGGTGGTGGTGACTGCATGATCGCACTTGTTGATCCAGTCCGAAGCTCGGTAACAGCCGCCGCGATTGTCGCTGCCTCTGGTACAATTATTGATGTGCGCATGCACGCTGCCGGAGTTCGCCTCGAAGAAATCTAGGAAGGTTATTTTTATGCAGAAGACCACAGTACTCGCTCATTCAGATATTGCCCTTATCAAGTATTGGGGTAAAAAAGACAAGGTGTTGCGTTTGCCGGCTAATGGTAGTTTGAGTCTGATTCTTGATGCACTCCAAACCACCACCACCGTTGCTTTTGATGTAAACCTAGGCGCTGATCAGGTCCAAATTGATGGAGCGGTAGAGGAAGGGGAGAAATCTAGAGTAATTGCTCACTTACAGCGAATTCGTGATCTAGCCAAGCAAGCTGGTCTCATCAAAACTGATGTTTTTGCGCGAGTGATGTCGGTTAACAATTTCCCCAAGAGCACAGGTCTATCAAGTTCTAGTTCTGGATTTGCAGCTCTGACCATCGCTGCCAGTCAGGCGATTGGTCTGCAATTAGATGAACGAGGATTGTCAATTTTATCAAGACAAGGTTCAGGGAGTTCTTGCCGCTGCGTGTGTGGTGGTATTGTCGAGTGGATCGATGGCGACACTTCTGATCAGTCCTATGCCGTGCAGTTTGCAAAGGGCGATGTTTTACCAATTCGTGATTTGGTGACGATTGTTGCTGAAGACAAAAAACAGATTAGCTCAACCGAAGGGCATGATTTAGCAGAAACAAGCCCCTTTTTTGCAGCCAGACAACAACAAATTAGCACTAAGTTACAACGCATTAAACAGGCGATTCAAGCACGAGATTTTATAACGGTAGGAGAAATTGCGGAGGCTGAGGCACTCGAGTTTCACAGTATTTTGTTAACTAGCCAGCCAAATATTTTTTTATTGTACCCAGGGACAGTGGAAGTAATACACTTAGTTCGTAAGCTACGATCTGGCGGCATACCAGTCTATTTCACCATCAACACTGGTTTTAATGTCCATGTCTTGACCTTACCTGAGTATGAACAGACAGTTTTACAGGCGCTCAAAGGCTTATCGAGCGTGCATAAAGTGCTTGCTTCTGGGATTGGAGATAAACCACAGCTTCTCAAGGAGCATTTGTTTTAGAGGCAGTGGCTTCATATTGTTTGACAACTTCTTGACAGTAAATGTAACGGCCGTATTCAAATGCCTTTTCAGAAATGTTTTGCTCTGATTGTTCATCTTTTTTAATTGCCTGATGAGCAAATTCTTGAGCGACGTTACCGGCAACTTTGGCCCGTTCTGCGAGAATTTTGACTTGTTCTAGGCCGTCTGCGCCCAATTTCTCCAGATCTTCTTGTCTGAAACGTATGTTTTGTTTTGCTAAATCATTCTCTTGGTTTTTACTCGGCCAAGGTAGCTTTGGTAGTTGGGGAAAAGATGCGGGTAACCAACCTTTAGCTTGGGCGAAGCCGTAGATGGCAACGATAATCACGATGAAAAGAAGGATGCGGAGCAGGCGTACTACCATACTTCTATCTTAGCATGATTGTGTGCGTGTGTTAGGACTCGAACCTAAAACCACCAAGGTATAAGCTTGGAGCTCTAACCGATTGAGCTACACACGCGTGGTTTTCTTCTTGATTATATTTCGGACCCTCCTTTTTTGCATGTGCAAAAAAGGAGCTGGTACGAAAGATGCTTTAGCATATTTCGGAAAGAGAAAGATGACCATCTTTAGAGTAAGAGTAGGAGGAGAGCACCTACACCGAGGACGCCTAGGCCAGCTTTGACATAGTTGAGCCAGTCAGCGGGTCCACTTTGAGTGGGTACATGGACGGGACGGACGATGGTGGTTTCGCCACTGGGGAGACGACATTGTGTATCGGTAGGATTGACGTCGAGGCGACAGCGACCTTCGTAACAAACGTGACTAATGTTAGAGCAGTCAGCATTAGCATCGCAAACATCATTACAGCCTACAGTTGTAATGACGGTGGTTACTCCTGGAGTAACAGTGCCAGTGGGAGTAGCGGTGCCCGTTGGAGTGACAGTTGTCGTGACCGTCGTGGTGGTTGTGATAGTGGGAGCAGTGCAACAGTTGGTGGTGCTGGGATTATCGGTACAGGCTGTTTCATAAGCTTCTTTGGCGCAATATTTCTTGTCATTATCAGCGGTTAGACAGACTAGGCCAGATTCACAATCGCTGTCGGTTTCACAACCCTCTTCGCCACAAGCAAGTTCTTCATTGGGGGCACTGCAGCAAGTGTTTTCTCCGGGATTGGCGACACAAGCATCGAGATAGTCTTCATCCGCACAGTATTTGACGATATTGCCATCATCATCAGTTTCTGAAGTGGATACACAAACAAAGCCCTCCGCACAATCATCGCTGTTGATACAACCACTTTCACCACAAGCAAGCGTCTCATCTTCAGGAGCACTGCAGCAAGTGGTACTATTTGGATTATCGATACAAGCAGTCTCGTATTCTTCTTTAGCACAGTATTTCTTGTCATCATCAGCAGTGAGACACACGAGTCCTTCACTACAATCGCTGTCTGTTTCACAACCCTCTTCGCCACAGGCCATTTTGTCTGGCTCTGTCACATCAAAAACCAGAGTACAGGTTTGCGCTTTCTCGATGTAGGCGGCTGGCTTAGATTGAGGGACATTGGGTGCGACTGGGGTAGTGTTTTGGTTTTGACTAATCAAAAAGACACTGACTGCTCCACCGATAAAAACCAAAATCCCAAGCAGCATTAGCACTGCTTTGAGATTGTTGTTTTTCGCCTTCATTCCAGCTAATCCTGGTTTTGACTTGACGTAGCTAGTTGGTTGAGTGTCGTTGGTTAGCATTATATGGTTAGTTTAACGGCTTGTGTTTGTTATAAGAGCTGGATCTACGTCTGCACAGATTTTATCTGGCATCTGTTGAGTACAGGACATGCCAGAGGGACAGGCAGGCATAGGTGGTTGATAACAGACGAATCCATTAGAACAATCCGCATTGGTTTCACAAACAATGTCTGTGCCACAGTAGTGGTCGGTTGGACAATCTGAACGCTGCTCACAGGTGCGTAGCATGCGATCAGAAGTTACTCCTGGAGATGCCTGACAGGTGGCCCCTCTACTAATAAAAAGGTTGTCGCTAACATTGTTTTCATCATTACTTTCCCAAACTTGGCAGACACCATCGATACAGAGACGAGATTGAACAACGTGATGACCGCTACTTACGATAGTGTAGAAAGCTGAAACATCGGGGGCAGCAGTGGCACTGGTGTCAGTGATATCAATCCAGGCATAAGTATTGGGAGGTAAAATTCTAAACTCGAAAGTAGCGTCTGGATCTTCTGCAGAAGCTGAACTGCGGAAGCGGACGCGATCGCCGTCGACGAGGTTTTGATCGTCATCACCGGTCATGGCAGAGCCACTGGCATCAAGCATCTCGATGTCGGTACAGACAAGCTGAGGTGGCAAAGTTGGTGTGGGAGTAGGAGTGCCAGTGGGAGGTGGTGTAGTAGTGGTTGGCGGTTCGCTGGGTGGCTCATTTGGAGGTTCGTTGGGGGGAGTGGTGGTGATGCCACAACCAAGACCATCGACGCCACTGCCTTGATCTAGACAGGTGGTGAAGTGCCAGGTGTTACAGTCGCCGACATAGGAAGAATCAATAGGAGTGCTTGAACCTGGAAGGGTGGTTTGACCAGGGTAATCATGAACACCATCTCCACAACCAGTGTTGTAGGGAGACCATGTTAGTGGAGGATCATGTTTAACGTAATTATTTTGATAATAAGTGTTAGTAAGGTAGCACCTCTTTTGTGTTTGTTGGGTTGTTTGTCCGTTCTCTGAGTTTTGCACGGTTATAGTAACTTCGTCGGTCCATGCGCATATCCCTCCAGCAACACAAAGATCATTATCAAGAGTATTATACGTATCATTTGAGGATCCGCACGTAAGGAATGGAGCTAGTTCTAGTTGAAGAGGAGTGCCATTTAGAATTGCAGTTCCATTGGCTTGCAAAATTAAAGGGTCTTCAGGGTTTAATAATGCCTGAGCCATTCCAGGGTTGCTAGCAAAATATTCAACAGCAGCTTCAAGGGTGCTAGGAATGTTTATAATATAGCGACCACAAACATCTGTTCCTGGTGTGCACCACCAATAAGTTCCAGCAATTAGCTTATTTGGGTTGTTCCAATCATCTACTGAACAAGGAGTAGTGCCTCCACTAACAACACCTTCTCCAGTTTGGGAGTTTCCCGTTCCGCTATAACATGAACCAAATTCTCCCTGTCCGATTTGTTGAGTGGGAGTAGTATTGAGACTTGGAGGAAGACTTCCGCTGGGAGCACACATTGATTGACCAGGATTAGTTTCGCTTAAAAGCAGCGTCATGCCTGCTCCACAGTTTTCATTAGGTTCTCCACCACCTCCTTGGTAGCTTGGTGGCCAACAGATTTTTTGGTTAGTTGCTGACACTGTGAAGAGCGAATAACCATTAGGACAATTTCCATTAGCATCAGGTGAATATGGTGGAGCTGAGCCACCTGATGCCTGCTGTCTACCATCTTGGTTTTGTAGCATTAGAAGATAGCCAACTGCAGTGCCAATTACCAAAAACAGAACAACTAAAAGGCCTGCGAGTTTGTTTTGCTTGGATTTTGGTCTGATGGGTTGTGTGCTAGTAGGGGTAGAACTAGCAACGGAATCAAGATTTTCCGCAGTAGAGCCATCTTTGTCATCAAGTTCTTGAGTTGAACCAATACTTTGATTTGATAAAAGCTCTGAGCTCGGTGGTGTGACCGAGTCTGACGGAATTACACTCGAGGAAGTAGTTTTCAAATCATCATCACTTGCTAAACCACTCCATAGAGAATCACTGGTTTGGCTGGGAATAGTATCAGCGACTTTTGGCTCAGCAACAGCGGCCATATCTGATTGATCTGCTTTTTTATATTTTGCTGGTAAGAAATCTCTTGGATTTGCCATGACAAAAGCAATAAATAACGCGCTCTTTAAGAATAGCGTCAAAGTGTTTCTCTTTGCAAGAGGGAATTGCTGTGTTATTGTTGGTGATTGATATGGTTATATCGACTAAATGGCGCCATTGGCTTGATTTTCTAATCGTGATGACGCAAAAAGAAATTAAGGCGCGTTATAAACATGCGGTTTTGGGATTTTTGTGGATTGTGATTAATCCACTCTCTCAAATGTTGGTGATGGGTTTTGTGTTTCAATTTTTTGTGCTAGTGCGGGTTGATAACTATTTTTTGTTTTTATTTGCAGGACTTTTGCCTTGGAATTTTTTTGCGCAGAGTCTGATCAAGGCGACCCCGGCCTTCTTTTATGAGCGTAATCTCATCAAGAAAGCAAAATTTCCTCGAGAAGCAATTGTGTTGTCGATTATTTTGTCAAATTTGTTTCATTTTTTAGTGGCACTTGGTCTATTAGTTTTAATTTTAGTTGCAGATAAGATTTTTATTGAAGGATATGTTTTTTCTCAACTATTGCTTTATGTTGGTAGAATGATGTGGCTTATTCCGACGATGTTCTTGTTGGTAATTTTTACGGTTGGTTTGTCATTGATAACCGCTTCGTTAAATGTTCGATTTCGTGATGTGACTTTTATTGTGCAGTTGGCAGTTACTCTATGGTTTTATGCAACACCTATAGTATATGGACTTAATTTATTGCCAGAATGGTTTTGGCCATTTTTTTATCTTAATCCCATGACTTTCATCACTGAATTGTTTCATTACGCTTTACTCAACCTGCCCATCACTCTGATTGAGTTTTGGTGGCTTGGTCCTCTAATCGCCTGCTACACATGCTATTTAGGGGTTGTGGTATTTCATAAAGAAAATAAAGATTTTGATGATTGGCTATGATAAGTATCGAAGAACACATTTTGCAACAATCTAATGCTAGGGGTGAAGTAGTCATTGATCTTAAAGATGTTGGTAAGAAGTACATTATTCACCACGATAAACCAACACTGGCAGAAGATTTGGGGCGGCTGCTGCAATTTAAGGAAAGAGAAGAGTATTGGGTTTTTCGCAATATTACCTTGCAAATTCGGAAGGGAGAAAGGGTTGGTTTTCATGGAGTTAATGGGGCTGGAAAAACTACGTTGCTCAAGATTATTGCTGGGCTCACTTCTCCAACAGAAGGACAAGTGAGAGTGCTTGGAAAAGTGACCTCTCTAATAGATTTGGCTGCCGGATTTCATCCAGATTTGAGCGGATATGAAAACATTTTTCTCAGCGGTCTTATTATTGGCATGAATAAAGCTGAGATTATAAGCAAGTTGTCCTCGATTATTGAATTTTCTGGTCTCGGAGATTTTATTACTGTTCCTGTTGCTCACTACTCTAGTGGAATGACTTTGCGATTGGGTTTTAGTATCGCTATTCATTCTGATCCAGATATACTATTACTTGATGAAGTGATGCATGTGGGTGATGTTGAATTTCAAAAAAAGTCTAGCGAAGCAATTAAAACACTATTTGAAAAAGGTACGACCATTCTTATGATTAGTCAATTTGTTGATTACTTAAAAATTCATTGTCAGAGAATACTGACTTTTAGTAAAAACTCATGAACACCTTTTTACTTGAAGCTCCCATTAACACCATTTTTAAAATGCAGGTTGTAAGCGATAGTATGAGTCCTTTTTTGCGTATTGGAGATTGGGTGGTGGTGAGAAAAAATCACATCTTTGAAGTTCAAGAAGGAGATGTGATTGCTTTTGTAAGTCCTAATTTAGACTTAGATAGTCCAATTGTGCACCGAGTAGTTGCCAAGACTGGGACTGAAAGAATTGTGTTGAGAACAAAAGGAGATAATGTCGATTTAATCGATTCGCAAAAAATAACCACAGCAAACTATATTGGGGTGGTAATAAAGAAAGAAAGTCGTTTACGAACTTTTTTTCAAAAGTTTTTTCTTTAGGTGTGCCTGGATAAAATCTTCAACGTCATGAAGGGCTGTTTCGTAATCAATGTCGTATTCTACGACAATTGCTTGAGCGATAGCTTCAGGACTTGCTGGTTTTTGTAGTTTCGACCAAATAAAACTAGCAACGTCATCTAGTTCTAAGTAAGAACTTCGATCTGGATTAAGAATAAGCCAGATGCCATTAGTTTTCTTGGAATAAATACCATCAGAAACAACAAAACTAGTCATAAAGACAATATAACGGTAGACAAGCAAAAAGTAAGTAAAAAACTAGATTGGTTCAGCAAAAGCAACAGCAACTAGAGCAACTTTTTTCACTGATGGTTTGTTGTAAGATTTCTTTTTCATAGTTTTAGACCCTTTGTAAGTAAAAGCATAGCTTTTTTTTGAATTCGTTGCAAGTACCAGCTCACGGTTTTTTGATTGGATGAGTATATCGTTTTATCTTTTGCTCGAGCCTTTGCAAATTCAAACCTTCTTGATTGACAAGCCAAGCATTGATCTCCACATTGGTATTTGCCTGCCTGATAGCAACTCCACGTTTTTTCTAGAGGAATTTTGAGTTTTGAACCGATTTTAATGTAGTCGCTTTTCTCAAACCAAAAACCAAGTTCTTTTTCGATAGCTAACGCACTATATTGAATTTTATAGTTGGCAGCTGCACTGCAAGCCGCCAACATGGCATTGCGTACCGAGGTAAAGCTTTGGCTTGGTACGACAGTTCCATCACCCGCCATGATGCCGGTGAAAAAAGTGGTAATCCTTTTTAGGTAACGATCGTAAAGATAGTCTGAGTAACTAAGACAATAAAAGCAGTTAAAAAAGGGTAATAGTGGGTATGAATCAGTTGAGTTTGAGATCATTGTTTGGCCACTTTTAATGAGTTCAAGCAAGCGCTGAGGATGAAAGTAGTTTTTGTAGTCTTTTATTGCGTCAACTATTTCAGTTGGCGATGGCTTAGTTGAAAATTTCATTAATGGATGAGATAGTTTTGGATATTTTTTTGCGTAATATTCTGCGAAAAAAAGAGCGGCTGCTTCTTCCTTTTTTGAGCGTTTTGTTCCTCGATGAATAAATAATGGATAGGTTTCTAGATGATATTTTTCCAACAAAATTCCCCAGGTGATAATAGAGTCAAGTCCTCCGGAAACAAGAACAATAACGGAAGTTCCTGGTTTGGGCATGCGAAAAACATATCCTCTTTTCTTTTTGAAGAAATTCTCTATGACCTTGATATTTTCTAGGTCTTCAAAAGGTCTTTGCTCGAGCTTATCTGTAAAGGTTTTCTTACTAATTGTTGGCAGAGTGATGGTTGTTCTCATAAATTGTCGAGTTTGAGAAAGTTAAGTTGTAATTTTGAAGTGTCTTTGTTGCATCCAACTATGTTATTTCCGAAGAGGTGTAGGCTAAAAGGCTGTTTGATTGAAGCAGCATATTTTCGATATGCTTGAGTGTTTTTTCTAATATCTTCATGGTCAACCCCAAAATTAATAAAGATTGTTTTGCCTTGAGCAAATATTGTTCTTAAAAATTGTTGTGAGCGCATTTCTGGATTCATTTCTAAATTATTTGAGATGTCAAGCAATATAAAATCAAAGGCTTTGGTGTTTTTACGCATAAAATCAAAAGCATCTTGTTTGAGAAAATGTATATGGGAGTTGTTTTTTATGAAATATTGTTTGGCTATATCGATGACTTGTTGAGATATTTCCACAGCAGTAATTGTTGCCCTGGGGAATTCTTCACTGATGGTTTTTGCCACAGATCCACCTCCACCACCTAGAATAAGAATGCTCTGTAGTCTTCTTTGTTTAGCCAGAATAAGTCGAATGATGTCGAAGTATGCCCATGGTTTTTTTTGGTTGAAATAAATTCTTGAAAAGATCGCATTATAGCCAACAAGGAAGATTTCTCTGAAATTCTTTTTCTTGTCCTTTAGGGAAAAGTAATCTCTTACTTGATAGTGGTATTTTGATTGTTGGTATGTTTTGCGCAATACAAAAATACC
>CAITDX010000024.1 GCA_903891335.1 uncultured bacterium | reverse complement strand
CTTTTTTGCAAAATTAAACTATACCCTGGATTGGGTGCTAGTAA
This sequence comes from uncultured bacterium, assembly GCA_903891335.1. Classification (GTDB taxonomy): domain Bacteria; phylum Patescibacteriota; class Microgenomatia; order UBA1400; family PJMF01; genus UBA1364. The sequence goes on along the minus strand of CAITDX010000024.1, from coordinate 5,806 downwards.
AATTGCTTTTTGGGAAAAAAGATTGCCCAAATAACTCCAAAAAAAGGCGGCGCAAATGATTAAAACTAAATGATTTGGTGCAACAGCGAGTGTAGTGCGAGTAATAAAGCTCAAGATTAAATAAATTAAACTGGGAATAAAAAATAAAAAAATTGAATAAAAAGATAGTGGGATGCCTTGTTTCTGCGCCAAACGAATCAACAAATACAGTACATTTGAAGCAAGAAACATGAGAACTGCGTAAAAAAACCACATACGATGACTGTAGCATATGCTATACTGAAGCAACATATATAAAAATAGGGAAAGGATTCACATACACTAAAAACATACAGAGCGTGTGGCCTTGTTGTGCAGAGAAAAAAAGTAAATCTTGCACAATGAGGAGACGAGGAAGAGGGATGCGATGGCCTTGCTCAAAAGCAGATCGTCGCGCTCGGACCTATAGGTAAACTATAGAGCATCTACGGAGACCCTCTGGGTGGTTAAGCGCAATAAATTTTCTATTGCAAGATCCATCCATCAAAGCTTTTGATCAAATCAACAAAGTCGAAAGTTAAAAATCTTCTTTTAGCAAAACTATCTCTTGGAGGCGATTTTTGAAGTCGCAACCAAAAAAAGGAATCTATGTGTGGAATTTACGCCTGTATTGGTGATATTGCGGCAAATGATAAAGTTTTGTCTGGACTCAAACGAATTGAATATCGCGGCTATGATTCGTGGGGTATTGCCAGCTGCGATCAAGAAATTGCCATTGAGAAACATGTCGGTAAAATTAGCTTAGTTAAAGAGCTACAACTCATTCCTCGTACAATTGCCATCGGACACACGCGCTGGGCTACTCATGGTGGTGTGACGCAAGCCAATGCTCACCCCCATCTCGCTAGCAATGGTGCATTTGCACTTGTACAAAATGGTGTTCTCGAGAACTATCAAGAATTAAAAAAAACAGCAACCAAAAATGGCTATCAGTTCAAAACCCAAACTGACACTGAGGTTATTGTTGCCCTACTTGAACAAGAAAATGCACAAGCAATCAAACTGAAGAGTTTTGCTTCAACTATGCAGCAAATGGTTGGACGCAATACCATTCTCTTGCTTGAAAAAAGTGGGGGTATTTGGGCATACCGACAAGGCTCGCCACTCATTATTGGCAAAAATCAGCGAGGAACATTTTTCTTTTCTTCAGACCTAGCCTCATTAAGCCATGATGCTGACATGTATTATGTGTTGGAGAACCAAGAAATTGCCCACCTTGAAGGAAAAAAACTCACAATCTATCAAATAGAAAATCTATCAGTTAAAACGACTTTGTTTCAAAAGTTAGATCAAGAAGCTTTGGCAGTTGATAAGGGTAATTTCCCACATTTCATGCTCAAAGAAATTTATGAGCAAACCGAAAGCCTCATAAAAGTATTGTCAGAAAGTCATAATTTATTTAAAAAAATTGCAAAAAAAATTGATTTAGCAAGCAATATATATCTAGTTGGTGCAGGATCTGCCAGTTACGCGGCACTTCACACTACCATCGAGTTAAGAAAGTATAAGCAACATGTTTTTCATGTCCCTGCATATGATTATGCTGATTTCGAAAATAATTGGAACAAACAAGATCTAGCAATCGTCCTCAGTCAAAGCGGAGAAACTGCCGATACCATCGAAGCTGTAGAAAAAATGCAAGCCAAAGGTGTTTTCATTGTCTCGGTAGTCAATATGCCTAGCTCAACATTGATGAAAAATGCCGACCTTACCTACCCACTCAATGTCGGAGCAGAAATTGGGGTTGCCAGCACCAAGGCTCTCACTGCTCACATTCTCTTTGGCATGGCTCTAAGCGACTATCTCTTGCACCGAAATTTCAAATTTCAAGCAAGCGTTGCAGCGTTTTGCGATCAGCTCAAAAAATGGCTAAGCAATCCACAGGTTATGAAACAAATCAGGCAGACAGCACAAACGCTCAGCACTAAAAAAGATCTGTACATCCTTGGTCGTGGGTCAAATTTCCCCAGTGCGCTCGAGTTTGCTCTTAAAATCAAAGAGGTCTCATACATACATGCTGAAGGCTTCAGTGCAGGAGAGCTCAAGCATGGCGTAATTGCCTTGATTGAAAAAAATACTCCAGTCATATGTTTAGTTGATGAACAAAATCGACAAGACATGCTCTCAAGTGCTCATGAGGTTAAGGCTCGGGGTGCACAAGTGGTTGGCATTGCCACTGACAGTGAGGAAGTGTTTGATATTCACATCAAGCTGCCAAGCAAAGATTTTAGCAATCTCGGCAGCATCATCATCGCACAACTTTTGACTTATGAAATCGCACTACTTAAAAACCTTGATCCAGATAAGCCAAGAAATTTAGCGAAGAGTGTGACAGTAAAATAAATCGAGATTAAATACTTCTCGCATCATAGGCCCAATGTAGTAGCGCCTGGCGCTGAACCCGTCGACAAGTATAATCACCAGGCAAACAATTGCGTTCAACCTGTACTAAATGTCGCCGAAACAAGCGCCACCGCTTGATCTGCCGCTCATCCTCACCATCTGTCAATCGTCTACCCAAAAAGTAGCGCGCATACCACTGAAACCAACCACGAGGGTCATCTTTATAAATCCAACCCTTCTCTTGCCAAACTTGCAGAGGCTGACTGGCGTTGACTCCAAAAAAATTCAGGGCAGGGTCATGAAATTCATGACAAAGTCGAGCATGAGCAAACCATTCACGAGGAAATTCATCTTTACAATCTGTCATATACTTCCCACCAAAAACTCCCAGAGCCAACATCTGCTGAGGGCTTAATTGGGGTTTAAAATCAGAGTGAAACTGTTGACCAATTGGCGCCACCAATTCATAACGATAACTCTGTTGCATTAAATCATTAACCACAATTACGTTTGACATAACTCCTGCTGCTATAATACGAGGGTGCAACAAAAAAGAAAAGATACATCATGGAATCAAGTGGCCAACTGGTACAACAAAATTGTTGGCCAAGATGGACACTATTATCATGAACATGTGGTTATACCTGGAGTCCTACGCTTATTACAACTACAAGCAGCAGATACTTTAGTTGATTTTGCCTGTGGTCAGGGTATCCTAGCCCGTCATATTCCCCCAATTCAAAAATATCTTGGTCTTGATCTCGCCAAAGACCTGATTCAAGCAGCACAGAAACAAAATAAAAACCAGAAACATGAATTTATGGTCTGTGACCTCAGTAAACTACTTCGTCCTCGTCAAGAAAAATTTGACAAAGCCACCGTCATCTTGGCCCTCCAAAATATCGAGCATGCGCAAAACGTCCTCCACAATGCTGCTAACTATCTTAAGAAAAATGGCCAGCTCATCATCGTGCTCAATCATCCTTGTTTTCGCATCCCTCGCCAATCAAGCTGGCAAGTTGATCAAAAAACCAAGCAGCAACAACGAGTACTTAATCGCTACCTCTCTCCTCTGAAAATTCCCATTGAAATGAATCCTGGAACGAGTCAGCGCGAAAACAAAAAAATTACCTGGTCTTTCCACCACAGCCTGCAAGATTACAGTCACATGCTTGCACAAGCTGGTTTTGTGATCAAAAATATTGAAGAATGGTCATCGGATAAAGAAAGCACCGGCAAACAAGCCCGGATGGAAAACCGAGCTCGCAGTGAATTTCCACTCTTTATGGCAATTTCAGCTCAGCTTGGCTAAAAGACGATGTGCTTTGGCTTCAATTTCAAGCGCATGCTTCTCATTTTGTCCAAAGATGATATACGCGAGTTGACCTTGTGACAATAAATTGGCAGAAGCAATCACCATACCCTCTTTGGTCTTTTTATCAAATAAAACTGGTTGAAGATGTTTAAGTAGTTGAGTCAGGCTTGGCCTAGCCCCTTTAGGTAATTGCCAAGTGTTATCTGACAGCACATATGCATCATTAAGGAAATCTTTACCAATAAGCTTGAAGGCAGTCTTGTAAACGTGCGTCCCACCAGTTCTCCTAGTGTTTGACTCAGATACATACAACTCACCGTTTTTGGCTGCGACTAAATCTACATCATAATAGCCCCGATACCCATTAGCAGCATACTGCTCACCAATAAAAAAGCCCATATCCATGATACGCGTCATCAAACGATCGTTCATCACATCTTCATTAATTTCTACGCCTTGAAACACGCCGTTTTTGGTTACTCTCAAACCACAGTAATAGAGAAAGTCGATGCGCCCACTCTTATTAATTTTGAATTCGACATTGGGAAAACCACCACCCACTGCAGTGTTAACATTGATCAAATCCTCGATAACAATCGGAAACTTATCCCAGTAAGCATCTTGCTTTAAAATCGCCAGGATTGCTTCTTCACAAGCCTTATAGTCAGTGGGCAAATCTCCTGGTCGCAAAATTAATACACCAGCTCCAGAATGACCTTTATTGGTTTTAAGAACAACCCCATCTTCTTTAATATATTTTTTAGCAGCAATTTTGGCTGCATCAACAATATTGACACAAATCAAACCATCGCTCATCAAAAAGTCTGGCTCATCCGCTACACTCTGCTGTGCTAATTGGCGAATACCCGACTTGCTACCATAAAAGTTAACTGTCCAAGCATCTTCTTCTTCTGGTGATTCTGGAGTATAGACAGTAATGCCGCGATCACGAAGTTGATTGACCAAGGTGAGGAACTGTGGACTGGTGGCATAGCTAATTAGAGTTAATTTCTTGACATAATTAGCATGCTCAACCAATTGCTCGAAAACCTGCTTATCTTCAAAAATATCTCGGCAAATCTCTCCAGAGTGATTTTTGGGGGTCAATACTTCAAGTTTGCGAATGCCAAACAAATCCTTAAAATAATGAACAAAATCTTCCTGTAAAGGTTTGGGGCTGATAAATACCAGATCGCTTTCTTCAGAATTGGTGAAGAGATCGCGATCAGAGAGGTTGGCATTCTCCTCAATCTCGATTCTTCTTTTTTCTGGATCAGTAATTGCCTCGATGAAAGGCCAAACATCTTCGGAAAGATTACAAATGTATACTGTTTTCTCTGCTTTTTTATGAGCAGCAGGTAGGGGTTCGTCTTTTTCTGACATAGGATGCGTTTGCTATAAAACGCTAATGAAAGATTATTCTAGCATAAAATGAAACATGTAAAGTGGTCATTTTCTCCTACGCACTCCCAAGCTCCAAGCAAGCAGCAAACGCAAAAGAATTGCCAGTACGATCAAAACACTAACCACTAAACTCAAGGCAGGCGGACCTTGCATGCCTTCTTGCCACCAAGTCAGCCACCGACTCGCTTTGAGTAAAAAAACATGTCCCAACACAAACAACAAGCCAACATACCCAAAGCGCAAAACCGCCCGCCACAATTTTCCCCCCAGTAAGCGCGTTGCGAGGGTATTAGAAATTAGCGCCATGATTGTAAAAACAACCAAAGCAATCGTGCCCGTTAACATCGGCCACATTTTGCCTGTCGCCCAGGTAGTTTCTTGAAATAGACGCATAAATGCATCCCAAGATAAAAGTAAATGCCAAACTGCAAAACCAAAACCAATTAAACCAATGTGTTTACGATACACCACTTGTCGATCAAGAAAGTTGAAAAAATATCCTAAGCCGCTCAAAGCCATTGATAAAGCAATCAAAACCACTGCGGTATCAGCCACCGCTTTATTAAGCAAGTTAGGCAAGCTCATCCAAGTCAAATAGCCATATGACAGTGCAAACACAAGTCCAGAAAAAAGACCTGCTCGGATATAGAGCGTATATTCTAGTTTAACTTTGGCACGAGCAAGAGTGGAAGTGGTGTTAGATAG
>CAITDX010000023.1 GCA_903891335.1 uncultured bacterium | reverse complement strand
GCCGATTAATATTGTGACTATCGAGGATCCAGTCGAATATACCATTGATCGCGTTCAGCAAATTCAGGTGAACCTGAAGAAAAATATTACTTTTGCGAACGGTCTACGTTCGATCGTCCGTCAAGACCCTGACGTGATTATGGTGGGAGAAATTCGTGATAATGAGACAGCCGACTTGGCTCTTCAGGCTTCTCTAACTGGTCATTTGGTGTTTTCTACTCTCCATACGAATAGTGCCGCTGGTGCTTTACCCCGTCTTCTCGATATGGGTGCCGAACCATTTTTGTTGTCATCTTCGATGTTGTTGACACTTGGTCAGCGGGTAGTGCGTCGCATCAACCCTAATTATCGTGAGGAGTATCAACCAGATGCGGCAGTAGTGGCAAACATTAAGGAAGTTTTGGGACCGCTCTTTGACTCTTTTTGTAAGGAACATCATAAGGATCCTAACAACTTCACTTTGTATCGACCAGCAGCTAATCGACCACCAACGGAACCAGAATTTAAAGGACGCATTGCAATTTTTGAAGTGATGGCAATTACCCCACAAATTGCTTCGCTGATTATGAAGCGATCTCCCGAATCAGAACTGGAAGCAGTGGCACTGAAACAAGGCATGATGTTGATGAAGCAAGATGGATACCTGAAAGCTCTCGAGGGACTTACGACGATTGAAGAAGTGCTTAGAGTGGCTGAAGTCAAAACGGCGGAAGTTATCACTGAGGTGGCAGCTGAGGAAATTGATGCTACCAATGAAGCTGAGACTGTAGCTAATGCTTCAGTCACAGACCAATCGGCAGTGGCATAACACTATGCAAATCCAAGATTTACTCCAATTTACCATTGATAATAAAGGCTCAGACATCCATCTAATCGCTGGATCGCCTATTTCTATCAGAGTTAATGGTGTGTTGAGTTTTCCAGCAGGTCCTACTCCACTCACTGCAGAGCAAGTGCAGATGTTGATTATGGCAATTCTCACTCCAGCTCAACAGCAGCAACTCGCCGTTGATAAAGAGATTGATTTGGCATATCAGTTTGCTGATCGAGGTCGTTTCAGAGTCAATGTGTATCGACAAATGGAAAGTTATGCAGCGGCCTTTCGCTTGATTCCAGAAATGGTGATGAGCATTGACGACCTGGGTTTACCCAAGATTTTTCATAGTTTTGCCAACTACAACCAAGGCTTAATTTTGTTTACTGGTCCAACCGGAGAGGGTAAGTCCACTTCTTTGGCGGCAATTATTGATGAGATTAATCAGACGGAGAGTCGTCATATTTTGACGATCGAAGATCCTGTGGAATTTGTTTATAAATCAGTTAAGAGTGTGATTTCTCAGCGTGAGGTTGGGAAAGATACGCATGCTTGGCAAGCGGCTTTGCGTTCGGCTTTGCGTTCCGATCCAGACGTAGTTTTGGTTGGAGAAATGCGTGATTTCGAGACGATTTCGCTTACCATGACTCTGGCAGAAACGGGGCACTTGGTGTTTGCCACTTTGCACACTAATACAGCAGCGCAAACCATTGATCGTATCATCGACGTATTCCCTGCCCATCAGCAATCACAGGTGCGTCAGCAACTTTCAACTGTTTTAAATGCCGTGATTTCTCAGCGTTTGGTGCCAAAAGTTAACGGAGGTCGCATTGCGGCAGTTGAAATTTTGCTCAATACTCCGGCAATTGCTAATTTGATTCGTGAGAAAAAAGTGTTTCAAATTGATGGCGTGCTCCAAACCTCGGCTGGTTCAGGCATGATGTTGATGGAGACACATTTACTTGATCTGTATAACCAAAAAATTATTAGCAAGGAGACGGCCTTGAAGCGAGCATTTCGTCCCAATGAAATGCTGCGTCTCTTTGGGGGTTGAGGTTACGTTGATGTATGCCAATTTTTAAATACGTCGTCAAAAACAAGCAAGGCGAAACAGTCCGAGGTAAGGTTGAGGCAGTTTCAAAAACACAAGCAGTTTCGACTTTGATGGGTCGTGATTTATTTGTCATTGATGTCACAGCACTTGGTCAGCAAGATGGTGCTTTTGGTGGCTTGTTGCAAAATAAAATTAAGTTTGATGAGTTGGTTAATTTCACTCGTCAGCTGGCTACGATGATTAATGCTGGTTTGCCCTTGGCAACCGCGCTTTCGATTCTTGAGGAGCAAGGTAAGTCAGAGATGGCCAAACTTACTGGCAACCTTTTAAAAGATGTTGAGGGTGGCTTAAGTTTTTCTGCAGCTCTCTCAAAATACAAAGATAATTTCTCGCGCATTTACATTCAATTAGTGAGAGCTGGTGAAGTTGGTGGTGTGCTTGATAGTGTGCTGGATCGTTTAGCAGTCGCCATGGAAAAAGAAAAAGACTTTCGAGCCAAAACCCGTGGAGCGATGGTCTATCCAATCATTATTATTTTGGCAATGATTGCGGTGGCAGTGGTGATGATGGTGGCAGTGAT
>CAITDX010000022.1 GCA_903891335.1 uncultured bacterium | reverse complement strand
TTTATTTTTTGCTCTTCTTTTATCAATTTCAAGAAGTAACAAACAAAAAACAAATAAATGGTGGATTTATTTTTCACTATTCACCAACCTTTGTTTGGCTTTTGGCTCTTTAATTTCCAAACACTTTCTAGTACTTGGTCTACAGCCGATTATGTATTTATTCTATATCAATCTTTTAGTTGCGACATTGAATTTCATTGATTTTAAAAGACAAAACATACCGTTTCACCCAAATGCCAAACAACTATTTCTAGTAATTTTGATTGGCGCATTTTCAATGGCATTCAATTTTTCCATGCAGCTATCATATAAATCAGCTCCCAATATTGGCTACGTATCAGCCATCAACGTATCTTCAATTATGACGGTCACCATTCTTTCAACACTCTTTTTTAAAGATGAGTTGTCTAAACGCAAAGCAATTGCCATTCTCGGAGCATTTATAAGTTTGGTGTTTTTGGTGATCTAAGCTCAATCAGAGATTTTCACTACCCCATTGATGTAGGGTCTTGATAATGGGGAGTAGAGATTCACCTTTTTTGGTCAACTGGTATTTGACGTGAGGAGGATTGCCACCAAGGGTTTTTCGAGTGATTAACTTGTCTTTGCGCAACTCCTTAAGTTTCTCAGAGAGAACTTTGGCAGAGATTGGACCAATTGCCTTTTTGAGCTCATTGAAGCCGATCTCAACCTCATTTAGGTGCCAAATAATGACGAGACTCCATTTACCACCAAGTTGATTGAGAAAGGTTTGGAGAGGGCATTTAGTTTTCTTCATTTTGAGTATTTTTATTTAGTTACTTTTTAGTACCTACTTTATTTTTGTAACTAATTCGTTTACTATATCGGTTATTATACACTACATACAAGGAAAACCCATGTTTAACCAAAATGCTAGTCGAGAAAAATTAGAGCAAGTCGCCACTGCAATGAAAGAGAGAAATTTTGAGGCAGCAGTGGTAAAGGATAAAAAAGCTGCGCTAAAATTCCTCCAGGATTTATTTCCCAAGCAGGCTCAAGTGATGACTGCTTCCTCTACAACTCTGAATGAAATTGGTTTTACTGACTTTTTAAATGCTCCCAATGCTCCAGTCACCTCTGTTCATGGCTTAATTAGTCAGGAAAATGACGAATCGAAGCGTCATCGATTGCGCAAGCAGGCGATCATGGCCGAGTATTTCTTGGCGAGTCCTAATGCAGTTACCGAAGATGGAATTATTGTGGCAGTTGATGCAACTGGCAGTCGAGTGGGAGCAATGCCTTATGCTGCTGAACATTTAGTTTTGGTGGTGGGTGCGCAGAAAATCGTATCCAATCTTGATGAAGCCATGCGTCGTATTCGTGAATATGTTTTTCCCAAGGAAGATCAGCGAGCCTTACAAGCGTATGGTGCCCATAGTAGTTTTGGTAAGTGGGTTATTCTCGAGAGAGAGGTGGTTCCTGGTAGAATCATCGTGGTCTTGGTAGAAGAATCTCTCGGTTTTTAACCTCTCAAGAAGACCATCTGCATTTGTGTTTACTCGAGTAAACTTGATTCTTTAGGGTGATGGGACTACACTAGATGTAGTTATAAGCGTATATACAAGGAGACTTTACATATGCGTAAATCATCATTATTTTTTCTAGCCTTAGTATTCTTTTTTATGCTGGTTGCTCCCATCTCAGTAAAAGCTGAAACAACCAATACGGTCGATGCCGACGAGAGTGTGCAATCGGTCAATCCAAGGCGTGTTGAGCGCATACAAGCACGTCAAGAATTAAAAGAAACAGTCCAAGCTGAAATGCAAGAAGCTCGAGATGAGATTCAATTGCTCAAAGATGAAGTGAAGACAAAAATCCAAGCTGATAAAGCAGCTTTCATGGAGTCAAGACAAGAAAAAATGTCAGAAGTTGCTCGACAGGTTAAACTTTTTCAGGAGGAACGAGGAGACAATCGAGAGGGCATTGGTCAAAGAGTGAGGGAAGTGGCAAGAAACCAGGTGCAAGCACAGGAGAAAATTGAAAATACGCTGCAAAAAATAGAGGCTCGCAAGCTATGGTTGAAGAATATGTTTGGCTATAATCGCCAAGACGTTGCTGATTTGCAAGCTGAAATCACCGCCAATCAAGTCAGGATTGATGAGCTCAATGAACTGAAGTCTCAAACAACAGATGAGGCAGAAAAAGCTGAACTCGAGCTAATGATTCAAGCATTAATTGAGCAAAATATCTATTTAGAAGAGTCGGTGCAGACAGAAACGCAACATCAGGGGTTGTTTGCTCGATTTGTGGGGTTTTTCAAGCGTAACTAATTTGCTAGTTCTTGCTTGAGGAATTGGTGAATTTCTTGATAATTACTCGCACCTTGTCGAGGAATTAGGATAAAAGCACCGGCACCACTTTTACTGCTTTGTAGGACATTTTCCGGACTCAAGTTGATGGAGTTGATCGTGAAGCCGTTCGCATTAACCAATAGTGGAGCCAAATGAATAGCGCTTTCCAGGTCGAGATTGGAAGTGACGTGTTCACTAATGGCTTGGTGAAAGCTGGGGAGTTTTTCAAGAACACCTAGAGTAAAGAGTTTTTTCTTGATGCCATCCAGGACTTCTGCTTGGCGACGACTACGATCATAGTCACTAGAGCTATGGCGTGAACGGACAT
>CAITDX010000021.1 GCA_903891335.1 uncultured bacterium | reverse complement strand
ACAAGCGAGGCTAGCGTTAAAATTTCATTCAAGCTACGCTCTTGATTGCTCATGAGCTCAGTTAAGCCTCGCTTGACTTTACTCTCAAACGTATTATTAAGTAACGAAACAAAAGCAGCCGTACTAATTTGTCGAGAAACTAAATAGGTATCGGGGAATAATTGTCCCTCAAGTCCCTTGGTGAGGGCCAAAAAATCTTCCTCATTGAAATCGGGAAGTTCTTGTTCGCCAAGACTGGCCGCAATTTCCTCTCGCCGCCACCCCTCAGGCAAAGTTACCCAGACATCATCAGTTCCAACAGTCAGCGCCGCCGCAATCTGCCAAACATTCATCGTGGGTGATAATTCAAAACTGCCAGCCTGAATCTTATTGATTAAGTCTTGTTGATACACTACCGCTCGAAATGCCAAAGCATTTTTGATCAAACCAGCCTCCGCCAACCTTTCAGCAATTACCGTAATTGCTTGACCTTTAGGAATGACAAAGCGCTGACTATTAGCAGTACCTGTCGTAAGCGGAGCTTGAAAAAATGATGCAATCGCAAAACTTGCCAGAACTAAAAGTAGCAAACAAAATACGACAACAAAGAGCAATTTGGGGATTTTTTTGAACATAGCGTTTTGATAAGGGATAAGTGTAGCACACTCTTTAGGTGATTGCCAAAAAATCCTCGAGTATCAATGCGGCAGCATAATGGTCAATTGGACCTTGATGACGACTGAGGTTGACTCCTGCTTCACGCAGCCGTGCCTGCACCTCCGCTGATGAGAGCGTCTCGTCGTGTAATCGAACTGGTAATTGCAAAAGGCGAGTTAGTTGTTTAGCAAAAACAGTGGTTTTTGCTGCCATGTCATTCTCAGAAATGCCGAGCACAATTTCATCAATTTTTTTCTCCTGACAAAGAGCTTGTAACTGAGTCAGTACTTCCTGACTAACCTCACCATTGCTTGATTGAGCATCGTGGTTGATGACAAATAAGGGCTCAACTAAACTTGCCATGTTCATCGCCACCCCAATTCGTTTGGTACCATAATCGAGGGCAAGAAAGTTTTTTGACATAGATAAATTCTGGTTTGAAGACATTTATTCTTTAACTAATTGCGCAATAACAATCCCCCGACGCAGCACTGTGCCCTCAGGCACACAAGTAACCAACTTCAATTGACGAGCATCATACCGCTGCGCCAGGATAAACGTATCGGTGGGTTGCACTTCGGTGTTACTTTGCACCTCATAGGTGTATTTCACGTTTTTGTGGGTGAGATAGATTTTATCACCTGGTTTAAGCGTCATGATTTTACTAAAAATAGAGCTGTAGCGGCGAGGATTCTTCTCACTGGGATTATAAAATTGACGAAGGACGGAATGACCAAAAATCACCGGTGCTCCAGGCTCTCCTGGTAGGGCTGTACCTGGGTACTGAATCAAGCTTTTGTTAAGATCGGTGCCACCCACCCGCACCTTAGCATTGCTAATTTCAACCTCAGGAATATCGAGACGGTATTCCTCAATCTCATATTCCAACTCACCTAAGTTGGCATCATCAGCGAACCAATTACTTAAGTTTAGGTAATCTAGGTTGTAATCCAACATAATTGGTTCATCGAGCACTGTCTTAGGTGCAGGTTCGTTCTCATCAATGACATTGGCCTTAGCGAAAACTAGATTACGACTTTGTGACAACTGGGTATTGGACAGAGGCGACAATAAGCTGGTGCGATCTTGCACTGGATCGGGAAAAAGCTGACTAATAATTGGCCAAGCCGCCGAACCAGCCAGAAAAATCCCTACCAAAATAAACACCAGCGGCATAAACGTCGCGCCCACTCTCATAAAATGAGGAATTCTCGACCAAAAAGAAGCAGTAATTTTTTGATCCAGTTCAGTTTCAAAATGTTGATTCGCCGTCGTGCGCTGACTTAGCTCAATTACTTTTTTTTCCAAAGATTGCAGGGGGACATTGTGCAACAACGCCTGTCGATACACATTGAGCAATTCACGTTTGTTGATGGGCGGCTGTTTTGTCATACGATACCCAACTTTACTTACTCAATTGTATGGTGACTCTATTAGCATCACTTGGTAGTGTTCGCATTATGGCACTCAAGAATGGGGGCATATAGAGCACTTCAGCTTTTTTAATCTCAGCTTGATCTTCAAGCAGTTCCACTGCCTCCAGCCAATTCTTGCCGAGCACCTGTTTCTCAAGTGCATCCAAATCAAGTGCTGCAGTTGCTTTAGCACTTAAATCGACATTGAGGTTAACTCGACTGGAACCAGAAGCAACTTGCGCTTTGTCGCTCAGGAGCGATGGCTCTTGATCAAGTAAAACATACCCAGCAGGCAATTCTTGCTCAAGGATAGCGAACCCAAGTTTTTTCAAATCAGCAGATAAATACTTAATCACTTCAACCTCAAGTGATAAGCTCAGTGTGAGCGACTCGGTTTCAGCTCCAATTTCTGCAGAAAAATCACTACTTAGTACTTTATTAACTCCAGTTGGCACCAAATACACACCATCTTTGGATTCTTGCTCCAGTTCTTTTTTGGCATCAGCCATTAATTTTTGCTGCAAGCTGGTTGCCAATTGTTGACGATCAGCCTCTGCGACCACGCGCACTTCTCGACTCGATCCGCCAGCGAAAGTATCCAAAGTTGTTGCGGCAAATTCATCATCAAAATAGTCAGCCACGCGCAGCTTTGTTTCTTTGTTAAGGTTGGCTTCTGCACCGATATCTTGCGCGGTTACCGATACTTCGATGCTGCCATAATCAACTCCAGAACCACCATCTTTTTCGATTGCTGCGGGTATTTTGACCTTATCATCAGTCAAAAATATAATTCCATCTTTACTTAGCTCAGTAGCAGCGTCAAGCTCAACTTCTTCCTTAGTCTTGTTGTAAATCACCACTCGCCCCTTGGCCTTATCACCCACCAAACCAATACCCGTTGTCGCCAGCACATCCTGACCAGTAATGGTTTTATTTGCCATACTTGCCTTCAAAGTTGCCTTACTAAAATCTGATTCAGATATGCTTGGGTCAAGGGTAATTTTGACCGTTTTTTGGAGCAGCGATTCCTCTGGTGAAACAAGCACTGTCACTTTAGACAAAAAAAGGGCAAACACGGCAGCCAATATGAGTAAAGCAAGTAAGCCACTCCCTATACCAAGTAAAATCATTTTTTGATGTGATAAATAAAAACGCAGCCAAGGAGAACGTACTTTTTTTGGGGAGGAAAACGAGGACTCCTTTGTAGCTGCAGGTTCTAGAACCAACTCCTGAGCATTGGGTGATTTGGAATCAGTTGCAACTGGAGATGACACTAAACGACTGCCATTAGCAATTTGGGTATGGTCAAAACTAATCCCAAAACTACTTGCTGTCGTTGGCGCCACCGTCGACTTCTCAACTGCATAGTCATTTATGAGGGACGCTGCGGAGGTGGGAGTTTTGGCCAAAAAGGCAGTTTTGGTAAGTACCTTACCAGCACTCAAGCTCACCGATTTGATCATGTAATCAGCCTCAAGCACTACAATCGCAGGAGTAGAAGAAAAACCAGGATTAGTCGTCCAATCAACAGCAACAAGTTGCTGCTTCAGTAATTCTAGTTCTTTGGTTGAGAGTGCCACGGAACTAAGCAAAACCTTGTCAGGAAAATACTTATGTGAATCTTTGAGGTGGCGCGCAACGCGCGCCAAAGCCTCAGCTAAGTCATCAACGACATTGGCTGAACGACCAATCTGCAAAAGATCAATAAATTGCCCATGCTCGAGGAAGATCAGTTCGAAAGTCGCTTCCTTGAAAACGAGTAATAAACAAGAATCATGCTCATCACCAATCAGCCTTGCCTCAGCGAGTGCCTCGGGAATCGCACACTGCCCAACCGCCTCCAAGGTAAGACTTTCGGCAGCTTGCTTAACGACTGGCTTTTTCTCATCACTCAGCTCTCCGTCGACTAACCACTCTTGATCAAACGCGAAAATCGTCTCTACCACATCTTGAGAATCAGGCCCCAATTCTTGAAGACTCTTATCAAGTTGTTCAATTAGGTCTTGACGATCAAAATACGTCTTAATACTAGAAAATTCCTTAAGCTCTACCGTCTGACCATCACTCAAAACCAGTGCTGACTGGACTACTGAATCAGTAAGTAAGACCGTAAGAAAATGGCGTTTGGTTGGTTCAGACATACCACAACACCTCATTTAAAAAAATGGGCGTTGCTTCATTAAAGCAAAATTAGACTGATTTTTGAAGAGCGTATATTCTTCTCACTCCGTCAGCGACTGCTTTTTCTTTGTCCAAGACAATTTCTCCAATCACTCCCGTATGAGCGACATGAGGTCCGGAACAAAATTCACGGGAAATGAAGTCAACTCCAGATTTGGTGCCATTGGGATTGGCGCCGATTGAATAAACGTTAACTATACTCGGATAGCGCTCCACAAATAAGGCAATTGCTCCCGATTTGAGCGCTTCTTCCTTGGGTAGTGTCTGTTTATCAACCAATAAATCAGCTTTAATCCAAGTATTAATGAGTTCTTCAACTTGTTGCTTCTCAGCAGCAGTTAAAGCTCGATTAAAAGAAAAGTCAAACCGCAAGCGATCGGCGGTGATGTTTGAGCCTTTTTGCTCGACACTCTCACCAAGAACCTGGCGCAAAGCCGCGTGCAACAAATGGGTGGTAGTGTGATATTTGACCACGGTATCACCATGATCAGCCAAACCACTCTTGAACGTATTTTTACTCACTGTTCTAGAGGCATCGGCATGAGCTGTTTTGAGTTGTTGATACTGTTCTTTAATTCCTGCTTGAATCTGCATTCCTCGCACTTGGGCTTCTTCAAGAGAAATCTCAAACGGAAAACCAAAACTCTCATAGAGCTTGAAGGCAATTGCCGCCGTCAATTCCTGTTTGTCGGCCACCATTTTGCCAAATTCCTGCAAGCCTTTGTGCAAACTCTTGCTGAATTTTTGCTGTTCAGCAGCAAGCACTTGACTAATTGTTGCTTCCTGAGCTACTAGAGCTGGATAGGCATCCTGGTACATAGCTACCACAATTGGCACTAATTCCACCAAGGTTTCTTGTTTGATGTCCAAATACGCAGCCTGACGTAGAGCTCGACGCAACAAACGGCGTAACACATATCCCTGCTCTTTGCTGGCTGGCACCACACCATCCGCCATGAGCATCACTGCTGCCTTCATATGATCTGCAATAATCCGGAAGTACTTTTGTTTCTCAACGTCATCGTACTTGTATTGACTAAATGACTGAATTTTTTCAATCAATGGCCAAAACGCCGCCGTACGAAAGACATCTGGCTGCTCTTGATACGCAGCGAGAATGCGCTCTAAACCACCACCAAAGTCAATATTGGCTTGAGCCAAAGGTACAAAACCCTGGCTGGTCTTTTGGTACTGCATAAATACTGAATTACCAATTTCCAAGAATCGACCGCAATCACAGTTAATATGACAAGGACCGTCAACGGCATGAAAATGATCTGCTAAAGCAGTTTTTTGTTCACCAAAATCGTAGAACACCTCACTGTCGGGACCACCTGGCTCACCCTCGGGCATATTGGCTGGCACACCTGAACGAGACCACCAGTTCTTTTTCTCACCATAAAAGAAAATTCGACCATCTTGCAAACCTTGGGTGGGATCGGTGACAATTTTGGCATCGATACCAACTTCAGTAAATAATTTTTGCCAGGTTGTAGCAGCTTCATCATCGCGATCGATACCAAGCTCAGGATTACCAGCAAAACAAGAGACATAGAGCTTATGCGGATCAAGCTTAAGTTCACGAGTGAGGAAATTGAAAACAAAGGTAATCTGCTCTTTTTTGAAATAGTCACCAAAAGACCAATTACCCAACATTTCAAAAAAAGTGGTGTGGCGATTATCGCCCACTTCCTCGATATCATCGGCACGAAAACATTTCTGAGAATCAGTCACCCGCTGACCCTCGGGATGCGCTTGACCGAAAAAATAAGGAATCATCGATTGCATACCGGCGCTCGTAAAAAGCGTGGTGGGATCATTCTCAGGCACTAACGCTGCTGAAGGCACGGCTGCATGGCCCAAACTAACCATGTAATCGAGATATTTTTGGCGAATAAAAGAGAGATCTGACATGCTGCATAGTATACCAGCTTAGGCAAATTGAAAACGAGTAGCGCTAGACCCCTTTGAACTTCAGTTTGCGGGAGCGAGTGCGACGACGATGGAGCTTGGCAACTGCTGCCAATTCCTTCTGAATTGTTTGCTGCTCAAAAGCTGCTTTCATACTAGCAAAAGAAGTACTCAGAGCATGTAAATAATCACGCTTGAAATCAGCCAAAGTCAGGCCAGGATCAGTGATCAAACCTTGCTTGTAAAGATAGTCCTTAGCCTGCTCCCACTTCTCACTTAATTCACGCCACTTACGACTCCCCGTATCGGTATGCAGATAGGTAAAGAAGGCACCCAAACCAAAGGCGCTGGCAAATAATAACAAAGCGTTGCTAGAAACAGCCGGTTCACTCGGTTTTGTCATCATCACTTGTTTGCTTGATTTTGGCCTTGTCTTTGTTGACAAAAGACATGAAGCCTTCAGCTACTTTCAAACCAGCGGTGAAGTTGGTAATAAAAGCACTCAAGCTATGAAAAGGGTTAAGAATCGCCGTTACTTTGTGCTCCACTTCATCAATGACGGCGTTGGCTTTGCGCAACACTTTCTTACTCTCAACCAATACTCCAATGAGATTGATGGCCACCACCACCAACACAATCGTCAAAACTACCAGACAAACTACTAAAACAATGGGCAAGATTTCATTTATCATGACTTTATTGTGTCATGAAATGCTCAAAACTCAACGACTACTGTGCGTTGCACCAACGATTCACGGTTGTTTTTATCAATTGCCTTCACCGTAATCGTGTTGGCTCCAGCCTGAGGTAAGTAAATTTCTGTTTGGAAGGAGCCATCAGCTTGCAGTGCAACTGGCATTGTATTAACAGTCAGAGTCGCAGCGGGATTCGTCTGGCCTTCCAATATCACTCGAGCAGCCACTCGATCATTCTCCGCAGGAGTTGTGACTATCAATACAGGCGGTCTGGTCAATAAATACCACTGCCACAAGGCATAACTAAAAGCCACCACGAAAACTGTAGCCACCACCAGGACAATTGATTGAACGGGTGAATAAAAATTTTTGCGCACCAGTCGTGGTGCTAAGATTTCACGTCGAATTAGTTGGCCTTTGACACTCTCCTCATAGTCACGACGAAGAATTGCCAATAAAGGCTTTTGGTCGAACTGAAAAACTCGCGCATAGTTGCGAATATATGCTTTGACAAAGGTGGCCGCTGGCAACGCATCAAAATCATTGTCTTCGAGTGCTTCTAAGTACTCGAACTTAATGTGGGTGTGATCAGCCAATTCAGCCAGAGAAACTCGTGCTTTTTCACGAGCACTGCGCAGCAAGTCGCCGACTGTTTGTGTTTGCATGATCTAACTAGTTTACAGCAATTGTTTCAACAATGCTGTCACTCGGGAACCATCAGCTTGTGTGCCCACTCGCTTCATGACTTGACCCATGAGTGGACCGAAGTCTTTGACTGTTGCCGTGGCGAGCACATCGCGAATTACTTGCTCGAGTTGCTCGTCACTGAGTTGAGCCGGCAAATAAGAGTTGAGGATCACAATTTTGGCTTCGGTTTCAGCAATTAAGTCTTCTCGATTGGCTTTTTGAAAATCAAGCAGCGCGTCTTGCTGTTGCTTCAGCATGCTCTTGATGAGTTTTTGCACTGCCTCATCATTGGCTTCACCATTGTCGATTTCGTAATTCTTGATTTCAGAGCGAATCATCCGCACCATATCAAGTTTAGCGCTATCATGCGCCTTCATTGCTGTCTTCATGTCTTCCATGAGTTGTTCTTTGAGTGTCATAAAAACCTTTCGGTGGACAATACAGGACTCGAACCTGTGACCTCACGAATGTGAATCGTGCGCTCTAACCAACTGAGCTAATTGTCCTTCTGCAAGGCGGTATTATAGGCAAAACGTCGCAAAAATACAAACTTAGCTTTTGCTGCTACCTGGGAGGAGGATACTGCAGTCACAATGCCCATCGCCATGCACTGGTATGAGTATCTGATAGAACTTATCTCGCCAAGTTTTTGTCTATCGTGTCACCGGCTTAGCCCAGCACTCTGCGTTGATTGCTATCATGGCTTGGAGTTTTATTATCAAAAAGATAGCTCTCTGGAGGAGGGTGGTCGCGACGATGCTGCTTCCAATTCCAAGGTAGAGATTGTCTGTCGCCTCCATGGTCCACTGGCAAAACTCCTCAAAGCATACAAATACCAGCATGCCAAAAATCTAGGAGTTTTCCTGGCGCATTTAATTTTTCAGCATGCACACCTTACCCCACACTATGATTTCCTTGCATATATCCCCTTACATCCCCTCAAGCTGCGCCAGCGTGGCTTCAATCAATGCCAAGTAATCACCCAAGCACTCGGCGAGTTGTGGCAGATCCCCGTAGTAGATTTACTGAAGCGGACGACGTATCTCTCGCCGCAAGCCCAGATCGAAGATCGTCAGGAACGCAAAAGCAGGGTAAAAGGCATTTTTGCGCTCGATGAGCAGGTCAAAAACTTAATTCGTGGCAAGCGGATTTTACTCTTTGATGATGTCTTGACCACCGGCGCTACTTGGCGAGAAGCCCAAAGCGTGCTGCTTACTGCTGGCGCCACAACCGTCGATGGCTTAATTTTGGCGTCAAAAAAATAGCATCCAGATGAAAAAAGACTGATTTTGTGCTATAATAGACGTTGAAGTTTTGTACTTTAACAAGGGGATGTATTGCTTTGACATACCATCTTTTAGATAATGGCAGATCGTCTTTCAGATCCAAAGACGTAAAAGAAGATTTAGACAATAACTGTCGATTTAATCTCTAAAGCTAAGAGTGCTGTCCGCAATTTTGTGGCCAGTTTCTCTTTTGCTCCAGCTTTCGCCTAAGGCGAAATTGGCATCAGCCTTTGTGTGTAAGTGACGCATGAAGAACTGGTGAAAACTCAGTCACTTGGCGAATGTATTGAGCTCGCGTCTTGATATATTCTAAGAAAAAAACGCGGATGAATGAGCGCATCGTTTGGTGCTACAACGCCCTCATTTTTCAATCAAAAAGTACCTATATCTGTAGAAATTATTTAGACAGCTGGCTATGGACGCGGGGTCATACCCCGCCATCTCCACAAACCTAATCCACCAAACCCAACTCAAGCCTTCTTTGCTCTATACCGCTCTCAACTGTCTGATATACCTGCTCCAATTCCTTGATGGAAAAATCAAAACCAAGTTCGTGATCTTGTAGCCAAAACAAAATTTTGCCAAAAATAATCTCCTCAAAAGTAGCATGGGTATTATCTGAAGAAATGGTTGTATACCTATCATTTTGCTTTTTAAAAATTGTGGCAAATTCTCCAGGTCGACGAAGTTTTTTGGTTTCTCTATCTACCTTGGCCACACAATCTGCAAAGTAAAACAGCAGTTGCATGATGTTTTCCTCAGTTGGATCCATTTTGGTGACCGAAGAAGTTAATTCACGACCAACCACTGGATGCACTGGCTCTTCACGAAAATGCGCATCTACCCCAGCCAAAGCCAGGACTCGCTGCGTCTCCCACTCATGAGCAACTCGATGCTGAGAAATCTTTCGCCCATCATCATGAAATAACATCTTGATACCATATAAAAATGGGTCTACTTTGAGTAGGGCTTGTTGAAAAGCATTGGGTTTTTGACCCTGATTTTGATTTTTCAAAATTTTCTTCTTCAGAGCAAAAATCAATTCAATCATAAAAGGCTCAGCTGCAACAAAAACATGATCAAGCAAACCCTCATATTTTTTGAACCAACGCTCTGTTTCTGTTTTTTCAAATAACCCAAGATCTTTTGCAGGTAGCAAATGACTGGCTTGCATACTTTTCTCATTGGCTATCCAGACTTTCTGTCCATCATCATCGCGACCAATGTGCTTAACTCCGGTAATTTTCTCAGCAGCCAAAACCTTTGGATATTGATCTGGGTCTAAACAGGGAGCAGTTAAAAGATAGTAGTTTTTAATTGATTCTCTAATTCTTACATAATCATCTTCACCCAATGGAGCTTGATATGGCTGCAGCAAAATTACATCTAACACCTGATTTGCAATCGAAGCCACTCGCAATCGTTCTGTATTAATATCAGCCAATCTTTCAGGAGGGTACCTAAACTCATATAAGCTATTTGTTCTGAAGAGAA
Organism: uncultured bacterium; assembly: GCA_903891335.1. Taxonomy (GTDB): domain Bacteria; phylum Patescibacteriota; class Microgenomatia; order UBA1400; family PJMF01; genus UBA1364. The sequence goes on along the minus strand of CAITDX010000021.1, from coordinate 5,696 downwards.
ACTGGCGCAATAAATCTCCAGCTCCACCTGGTAACCCTGATAGAGCTCTTCCGATTGTGCTCTGAAGGAATACATTGAAAACAGCAAGTTGCCTAGCCTCTTTTTGTCGCTCTAAATATAATGAAGTTCCTTCCAAGCCCATGAAAATATACAACTAACCTTGTTGTTGCTCCCTCTCCATCAAAAATTCACGAATTTTATTATTGTTAACGTCGCGGGGCTTACTACCATCCGGCGCACCCACCAAACCCAGCTCATAGAGTTGATCGAGAATGCGGGCGGCGCGGGCATACCCCACCGACAGACGTCGTTGGATGAGCGATGAGGAAGCCTTGTCAGCCGTCAAAAACAGCCGCGCCGCCTCCACACACTTATCATCAATATCATCACCACCACCATCAGCCCCCATACTGCCTCCACTCACTCGACCGGGTTGAAACTTGGTCAAAATCTCCTCCTCATACTGAGGTTTCTGACCCTGTGACTTGAGGAAATCAATCAGCTGCTTAGTTTCTTCAGTGCTCACAAACGTACCCTGGACGCGCAGTGGCTTGGGCTTATCAGGAGCCTGATAAAGCATGTCACCTCGACCAAGGAGCTTCTCAGCACCAGGGCTATCCAAAATCACCCGACTATCGGTCATCGAAGCCACGTTGAAAGCAATGCGAGTTGGAACGTTGGCTTTGATCAAACCTGTCAGCACATCTACCGATGGGCGCTGTGTCGCCAACACCAAGTGAATACCAACTGCCCGAGCCATTTGAGCAATACGAGTAATACTCTCTTCGACCTCTGCTGGCGCAAAGAGCATCACATCAGCCAATTCATCAATCACAATGACGATATTAGGCATGGTCGCCAGCCCAGCCAGCTCATTATAGTCGTGGATATTCTTAACTCCGACTTCAGCCAGCATCTTGTAGCGTTTATCCATGGTTTGCGTCGCCCACTTGAGGGCAGATACGACTTTGGCTGGCTCAACAATCACTGGCGTCAATAAATGAGGAATATCGTTGTATCCAGTCAACTCGACGCGCTTGGGATCAACCAAAATAAACTTAACTTCTTCTGGAGTGGCTCGGAATAAAATCGAACACATAAAGGCATTCACACAGACGGATTTACCGGAACCGGTTGAACCAGCAATCAGTAAGTGCGGCATGGAGGCGATGTCGGCAATCATCGGATTGCCTGATACATCAATACCCATGGCTACAGCTAGTTTCGACTTGTGTTTCTTCATTTCTGGAGCCGAGAGCATGGTTTTTAGCGTCACATACTCAGCACTGCGATTTGGCACCTCCACACCCACTAGATTGCGACCAGGAATTGGAGCTTCGATGCGAATCTGACCAGTTGGAGCCGAAAGCGCCAGGGCTAAATCAGTTGACAATGCCGTAATCTTGGACAAACGTGTGCCTTTGCTAATTTCCAAAGCATACTGAGTCACGGCAGGGCCAGGATTATACTCGGCGACCTTGGCACTAATACCAAATGAGTCCAAAGTGTTTTCAATAATCGCGGCATTGCTTTTGACATCGCCCCGATCAGCCTTGCCACCAGATTTTTGTGATAACAGCGAGAGTGGTGGATAATCCCACACCATCGGCATACTTGGAGCATTAATCGCTTCTTGGTTTTCGAGGGTAGCAGCTGCTGAAGCAAGCTTAGCCTGATCTTCAATAATCGCCTTACTGCTACTTTGATCTTGCTCGATACCTTCTTTGAAGCCTGACCCTTGCTTAAGCTCCTGATCTTTCTTGGCTAAACCAAAACCAAACTTAGGAATGGAGAAACCTTTGGCGCGAGCAATTTCTGCAGCCGATACTTGATCGGCAAAAGGATCTTTACTGGGCTTGATTTCCACCGCCTTGCGCTTGAATAGCTTAGAAAGTAGTACCACCAACTCGATCAGTGAAGCCTGCGAGAGTGTTAATAAACCAGCAATAAAAATTGCAATAAAGAGTGCATAAGCCCCCGCCTCAGTGAGTAAACGCGCAAAATTGGCCAAAACTGCGGCACCAATCTCACCACTGCCCATGAAACCGAGCGTACCGAGCATTAACAAAATTGTTCCCAAGAGAATGGTTGGCTTTGACCAGGCATATTTGCTGCGAATCATCACTAAGCCAGCTGAAATAAACACAAAAGGCAAAAATAGCATTGATAAGCCGAGCTTGGCTGAGAGCAAATCATTGATGAAAACCAAGAGTTGTCCTTGTCCGCTGAAGGAAATCAGCACCAAGAGACCAAGTAGAATCAAAAACACTGCCGTGATTGAATAGGTCGTATCAGTCCGCATTTTTAGGCGGAAAGCCTGGCGTTTTTTTCTTCTTGATTTTGCTTTAGCCATACGATCGTGACTCTCTTTTGATTATTATAGGATATAACACATCCAACTACCCAAAGTCAAGAGCTTGGCTTCCATTATCGAGGAAAAAAAGCAGCTTGGCAAGCTTGAGTTGCTAGAGCGGCAAGCTTCTCCCTGAAAAGATCCAGCGAATCTTTACAATTCAACAATCACTGGCACAATCATTGGCTCGCGCTGAATCACCTTGTAGAGGCGCTTCGCCAACCGGCGCTCAATCTTGCGCTTGAGATCGTCTTCTTTGATTGCTTGTTGTTGCTCACCAATAATTTCAGCTGTTTTTTCCTTAATGAACTGAATGACCTCATCGGCTTCCTTCATAAACACAAAACCTCGAGAAACCACCTTCATGTCAGAAAGCTCGAAGCGCCCTGCAATCTTGGGGATAACCAACACGATAATGCCCGCTTTGGACAGAGACAGACGATCGGATAGGACTATGGGTCCCACATCACCAATTCCCAGACCATCAACTGCACGAGGATTGAGAATGACCTCATCGACTACTTTAATCGCACTTTCGGTGATACCGAGCACTTGACCAGATTTGGGCAATAAGACATGGCGATGATCATAGCCGGCAGGAGTTGCCACAAGTTTGTGAAACAACGCACGATGGCGATCAGCCCCACCAATTGGCATAAGGAAACGAGCTGAAAGCGCTGCTACCACTTCTTGTTGTTCTGGCAAACTAGCGTGACCAGAGGCGTGGATAGCCGAATTGACTTCTGGATACACCACGTCCACTTCGTTGGCGGATAACTCATCAATGGCTGAGTAGTAGTTGATTTCATTACCAGGAATGACATTGGCCGAGAAAATCACCTTGTCCTCTGGCTTGATCTGAATGATGCGATGTTCGCCATAGACTGCGCGCACCAGTGAGGAACCTTCCTGACCCTGACTGCCAGCAATGATCACACACAAGCGACTATCGGGCACTTCAGACAAATGGTTCTTATCTACCTGCATCCCCATCGGGATATGTAATTTCTTGAGCAAAGAAGCCGATGTCACGTTTTGCTCGACGCTACGCCCAACAAATACCACCTGTCGACCCAGGCGTTCACAAGCATCGATGACCTGTTGGATGCGGTGAATGTGTGAACTCATCAGCGTAACTAAGATCTTGCCTTTGACATTTTGCATCTCTGCCTCAAGTGCTGGCCCCACTGAAGACTCTGAGCGAGTCCAAGTGTCCTGCTCGACACGCAGCGAATCCACCATCGCCAAGGTGATACCTTTAGCAGCAACTTGCTTCATCTCGTCAAAATCTGAAAGCACTCCATCAATGGGAGCCTTATCGAGCTTGAAATCACTCCCGTGATAGACTCGACCAAAGGGCGTCTCAGTCACCACGTGACGCGTATCAGGCACTGAGTGTGTGACTGCGATCAGCTCGAAGGAAAAGTTATTGCTCAAGCGCATCAGTTTGTTGTCTGGAACCACTTGCACATCCCAATCAATTTTTTTATCTGCCAAACGATCCTTGGCAAAACCAACTGTTAGTGGTGAACCATAAATAGGAAAGCTTGGTAATTCAGGCAAAATATACGGCAATGCGCCAATATGATCATCATGCCCGTGACTTAAAACCATGCCGATAATTTTGGCGCCACGCTCAATTTGAGCCTGCAAATAACTAATATCGGGAATGAGTGTATCTACTCCAGGCATGTACATGTCAGGAAAACCAATCCCACAATCCACCAATAAGATTTCTTGATCAACCTGATAAACATACATGTTTTGGGTGACACTACCCATGCCTCCCAGTGCTAATAGTTTGAGCATAACGCCTTTCTTTACAATTCTCTTGTTTTTTATGTATTGTTTCTAAACTATCACTTAGTATAACGCCTCTTTGACTGTTTCTTTAAACTCCTCACCAGCAGCGGTGGTTTTGATGAATTCCAATACTTTTGGTAATTTGGCAAAATCAGCGATAAATGAATCCTTCAGCTTGGTTGAGCGAAGAGCAGCAGCAGGATGGTACATCGGCAAAATAAACACCACTTGACCCTGCCACTTAATTTTATGGAGGCGCCCATGCACTTGTGAAACTTTGACTTCTGGCAAAAATTTAGCCATGCTAAAACGGCCCAGAGTGACGATTAGTTTTGGAGAAATTAGATTGATTTCTCCATCTAAATATGGTTTAAACGCCAAAATTTCTTCCGGGAGTGGATCGCGATTATCTGGCGGACGAACTTTGATAATATTACTGATATAGACGTTTTTTTCCTCTATCCCTACTTTGACAATTGTTTGACGCAACAGCTGACCAGAGCGACCGACAAAAGGTCGACGCTGCACACTCTCATGGTAACCAGGTGCCTCACCAATAAGCATAATTTCTGCTTGCTCGTTACCCTCACCATGCACCAAATCAGCTGGTTTAGTTACCAAAGGCAATTGTTGGTAGTTTTGTTCGAGAGAGGATTGTAGAAATGCAAGCGAAGTAAAGGTCATCCAGATCGATTGTATTTCGAACCTTGTGTTTTTGCAAAGCAAAAAAAGCTACTGCAAAAAGAAACCTGGTGAGCGAATCACCCTAAAATATCATCAAAAATAAAATGACGCAGCATTTTTGACAGAGATGATGGGTGGGAGATATCCCAGTGCACCTGATAAAAATGATTCGCTTCAACAGCATCAATGGCCAAATGAATATTTTCGAAACGCAAGTTACACACATGCTTGCCAAGGGTAGCGCGCATTGCTCGAAGCGCACTCCTTGGGTGCAAAAAATGCCAGCGCTTGCGACGTAGTTCCTGATGAAGCTTCTTGAAAAAATCTACCTCCAGCCAATCTTCGGTCTGCACGTTTAGGACTTTTTTCAAACCCATGTGCTCATGGTAATAAAATGAAATCACCAAATCATCTTGAATAGCAGCACTTGCCTGATTCCAGAAATCACTCATAACCTTGCTTGCCTCAATCTTCTGCAAGACTACCGGACGAAGAGCGAGAGTAATTTGTCTCAATTCAGCTTCATCAAATTCCCTGAGGATTTTATGTCGACGAAACAATGGAGTGTGCTCAATCACTTGTCGCTTGTTTAACTGCGCATCTCGCAGCAAATAATGTCGCTTGTGGACTAATTGCATCACCATGATTCTTAATTTAATCAGACTGCACAACACTTGGCAAACCAACATGATGTTCGAGGCGGTCCAAACGATGACTATGACCAACAATCTCTCGATCAAAAAAAGAAATGCTTTCATCCAGTGTTTTTTTAATTTTTCGCAATTCTTTTTTGATTGGGGCTAGTTTTTGGTTAAACTTTTGTTCCAATTTTTCTTCTAGTTTTTGATCTAATTTT
>CAITDX010000020.1 GCA_903891335.1 uncultured bacterium | reverse complement strand
GATCAGTCATAGAAAACTCACCAAATTTATCAGCATGCTCAGTTTGCAACATCGTCTGCAAAAATTTAACACCAACGCGAGCGTGAGCCTTAGTGATGATGCCATGTTCGACCTTCAGCTCAATGTCACGAATGATATTGCCGTAGCGATAGAGTGGCTCGTTGAATTTAATCCAACCATCGACTCCACGCCAATCGGGAGAAGTGAACAGCTCAAAGCTAGGAATGTTGCGGCCACTGCCACCCTGCCAAATTCGATCAGCACCGATTTTGACTTTCAAATCAACATCCTGACCTTTGACGATCACATACTCAATCTTCATATCATTGAGTTTGGATTTAATGTCTTCTTGTAAACCAAATACCTCTCGCCATTTCGCCACTGGGTCAGACTCATCGAGGAAACAGGCATTGATAATCTGTTGCCAATACTCCTCTAAGCTCAGGCCGACTTCGTCGGCCTTCGCTTGCACGCCCCACAGGGCTACAGTCCAAGTGAATTTGCCACGATTTTCTTTGTCCACCAACCAATCCTGATACGGTTTGCGGCTGTTGCGGGCTTGCATAATTTTATGCGGATCGACCTCGGCTAGTTCGAGTGGGTCAACGTCAGCAATAATACTGACCTGATGAGTGAGTAAGTCAGCCTTGGCCTTGGAAAATTCTCGAGGGAAGAAGGTTAGCTGCTCGTCATTGGCCAAGGTGTAAAAATCACGATCAAAACCAGTTGGAATCAAGCGCACGATCGGATGAGCTCCTGCTTGCAGGATTGCATTTTGTAGCGCAAGCGCCAAGGGCTTAGCCACATCGGGGACCGCCACTTGCACCACCTCACCTCTTTGCACACCTTTACCTGAATTCAGCGCAAAATTGATCAGCACGTGTGCGTAGCGATCAATAATGATTGGGGAAGGAAGATAAGAATCTGACATTGGAAAATAATTGTACTAAAAGTTTGATCTTATGCTAGACTGTAATTTATATGATTAGCTACTACCAACCAGATGAAAGTAAAGCCATTGCTGACAATATTTTTCGCACTCGCATTGATGGGCTCTACTATTTCAAATACAAGAAAAATATCGATGAACGGGGATTTTTCTCCCAAATTCTTGAGCCAGAACGAATTCGTCAAAGTGGCATCAATCCTGATTTTCAGATCAAACAAGTCAACCTGTCCGTTTCTCAAACCAAAATTACCCGCGGCATTCACACTGAAGGTTGGAATAAATTGATTACCATCGTCCAAGGTCACGCCTTTTGTGCCTTGTCGGATGTGCGCCTTGATTCAGCCACTTACAAAAATGTCGAGTACTTCGATTTTGTTGCTGACCCACACAATGAGTGGGGTGAGGGCCTCTATATCAGTAAAAAAATTGGCAACTCAGTCTGTGCTGTCGAGGGACCGATGTACTATCTCTATGGCGTCGATCTACTCTACCATGAGCGCAATAAAGCTGATGATCTGGCTGTCTCTATCTTCGATCCTGACCTCAACATCCAATGGCCCTTCCCCAAGGAGGAATTGATCATTTCAGAGCGGGATAAAAATAGCGTTACCCTGGCAGAACTTGAGCGACAACATCGAGGTTAATCATGAAAATCATTATCATCAGTGACATTCATGCCGGTGAGACGAGAGTATCGACCACGCATGGCGATGTCATTCGCCAAGCCAATACCCAAGCACTGACGCAACTCGAGAAAATTACCCCTCACCTCAGCCAACTTAACGCTGATTACTTGATACATCTAGGTGATGCGCTGCGTGACGTCAAAGACAAAAACATCGATCAACACAATCTTTTGGCTACTTTACAGCAGCTCCAAGCGATTCAGGTTCCTCAAATTCATCTTCTCGGCAACCATGAGCAAATGGCATTCACCAAATCAGAACTCGAGACAATCTATCGAAACATTCAGATAGAACCACGTTTTCAAGGATATATCCAACTGGATGACTACAACCTCATCTGGCTTGACTTTGTGCTTGATGAGCGCAATGAAGCTTGGCTGAGCAAAGAGCAACTCTCGTGGCTACAACAACTGCCAGGCAACGACCACCCCAGTATTGTTTTCTCACACTACTCGCTCGTTGATTTAAATCCACAGGGTAGTTTTTACTT